>JAUHXN010000339.1 GCA_030426865.1 bacterium
CGAGCCTGTTGGCTAATCTAATTCACGACTTATACTCATGAAGTATCAAGCTGTTTATAGCTTATACCAAAGTGCCGATTTAATGTCACAATAGTGACTTAAATCCGCTCGTGAGAGCGTACCCTCAAACAGATTGATACTATATGCTAACGCAGGGCATTGCCCACCTATCCACTATCGTCCATCCAAAGATAAATTCCAAGATTTGCCACCTACTGGAGGGTTTTTAGGAATTATGCCAAATCAGAAGTACAAGCTAGAGAATTGCCGAATGCTTCAGGGTGACACTTTGGTACTCTACACAGATGGTATTTCAGAAGCTATGAATGCAGAAGGTGATTTATTCGGTGAGAAGAGGATAATGGATGTAATCAAAGAAAACCACGAAAAGACCTGCAAAGAGATAGCTTATATTATATTAGAGAAAGTCCAACATTTTTCAGCCAACTCTATATACAATGACGACAAGACTTTGGTAGTTATCAAAAGAGATAGCAGACAGAAAAGTACGGCTAACTAATCTACCTTACCAAAAAAGCATCAACACCATTGTTCAGTCTTATAGCTGGTAGTGGTACTTTATATTTCTCAAAAAGGTTGATGATGAATTGGAGATAATAACTATCTTGGACTATCTCAAATTGCTTGAAGTAATTCCAGTTTATATCTAAGCCCAAGTAAAATTGGTGCTGTCCGGCTCCATATCTATCTATACCTGTTACACTATGCCCTAAAGCTACAGCAAACAGTCCTGGGAAGACATTATCATCTATATCTAGCATACCAGCAACATCTACGCTATACCAATGATTAGTGCTGTTATAATCATTAAAAACTGATGGATGCGTAGGAGAAGTAAATGGGTAATAACTTATTTTAGGTTTTATATAGTTAAGGTAAGGTTCGTAATATTGGGCTACACTATAAGAAGCGCCTAGTATATTCGCAACCATATCGCCTCTACTAAATCCTAGATACGGACGACCATCTGAATAGCCGTCATATATTTCTACATAAGTTTGATGCAACATAGATGCTCCGAATCCCACCCAAGCAGACGTTTCTTTGTCTAATCCTGTCCATTCAGTAGCTTTTGCAAACGAATTAGCTAGTGCATACGAAAAATAGAAATGCCCCATTTTATCTGCCAATAGTGCGTCATCGTATTCGGTCTGCCAATCCATTACGTGCCACTCTGCTGGGTCATCCCAATACTCATTGCTCTGGAATATATATGATGCTGCAAACCCACCAACAGTACCTGCCCCAAAGATTACAGCTCTAGTTACGGAAAGTGTATCTTCCGCATAAGCATTACTATTGGCAAAGGAAAGGAAAATTATGAATAGAATGAGTCGATTTTTCATTTGACAAATATAATAAAAGATGAAGATATAATTATGCAATAACTATGAAACTATAAAAAATCAGAAGCGTATTAAGTTTAATTATTACAAACCTATAAGTGCAATTATGGTAGAAACAGCAATTCAAAATAAGAATAATGATAACCTAAAAGAATATACCCCAATGATTATAAGTGCAGTTATTGTCACATTAGTCTTACTTTACATTGATGAAGGGTATTATAATTTTAGCTGGATGACAAATATTGGAAACTGGGTTGTAGGCACTTTATATGCAGGAATCATAGCTGCTATACAGATTGCTATTTACAAGCTAGTTCTATTCCCGCTCAAAGGTACTATGAGAACTGGATTGAGCATTGGAATAGGTGTTTTTGTCACTTTAACTATTCTGTTTTTCATAATGTTTATTTAGATTATTACTCTTCGTATCTTTGTATTACCAACGGATAACAGTCACTAGTACCCTCGCTATCTTCGTAAATCAGATAGTAAATACCAGTGTCATATTGCTCCAAGTCAATATGTAAGGAGTTTATACCTTTATCTACTGTACCAGAGAATAATTTTTCCTTAGAATAATTCGTGTGCTGAGGTATAGGAATCGGCGCTGGATATCTGATTGTTTCCAAGCTATCTAATAAGCTTTCTTCTCCTAAAGCTGTCTCCAAGTAAATGTCATAAGAAATACTACTATTCGATTTGAACTCGATAGTTACTCCAAATGCTGTTGGATTAGGATATGTCAAAAAGTTTAATTCAGTTTGATTTGAACAATGGTTATTAGAGGTATCACCTATTATTCCTGCTATTTGACTATTTTCAAAAGTTCTTACCAGCCCATAAACTGTGTTGAACTGTTCTTCTTCTATTACATTTGTTGACTCGTCGGCGCAGCTAAATAGCAATAAAGCTAAAGGTAAAACAAAAAGTAATTTTTTCATTGGTTGCGCTCCTGTTATAAAAATAAGTATTAACTATAATTCTAATCTTTGAATTAGTAGCGGATAGCAAACGCTATTTCCTTCACTATCGACGTATGAAATATAATAAATCCCAGCTTCAAATTCCTTTAGATCAAGGTCGATGGAATTAGAACCTACACCTATTTCACCTTTATATAAGCTCTCTTTGAAATAACTCTCGTGTTTAGGATATTCATAATATGAAGGTGAATTACTGGCACTCAAACTATCCAAGAACTCGTCATCACCAAGTGCTGTTTCTATAAATAACTCGTATGAACGGTTGCTATTAGTATTGAACTGAATAGTGGTTGTAAAAGCAGCTGGGTTCGGAAATAAAGAGAGTCCCAATCCTTCAATATTAGGACACGCGTTTTTTGAAACATCCCCTAAAACTCCAGCAACCTGGCTGTTTGCTAATGTTCTTTCCATTCCATAAACAGTCTTGAACCGCTTGTCTTTCTGCACTTGAGTAGGGTCTTCATTACAGCTTATTAGCAGAACTA
>JAUHXN010000340.1 GCA_030426865.1 bacterium
TTATGAACTCATCAATATTATCACTTATTTTTTTTACTGGTTCCTCATGGTCATGTATTAAGCGATAAATTACACCATTTTTATCCGTAGCAACGTAATTACCATCTTCTAAGTCAATAATTGTGTAGTAGGGGTATCCATTTAATTCAATTTCAAACGAATAATCAAGTTCTAGTTTATCTCCATACTTTCCTCTACTGATGTCCAAAATTTTGTGAACCTCATTATCTTCTTCCTTCAATGGAGGAAGTTCTTCTATTCTTAAATTATTGACACGTATTCTGTTTAAGTCAAAATTTCGATGAAAGTACATAGGTTCATCAACTACTATATATTGTAAAGTGTCAAAAGAAAATACTAAAGGAATTTCAACAAAATGACCAGAAGGCTTTTGGGCTAATTCAATACCAGTTAATCTGAAGTGAGTTTTGTGTTTGTTTCTATTCTTTTCCCAATACTCTGAATCAAAACTATGCATCAAGCAAAGTGACAATGGTTCATGGCATAAACTCCCACCTAACAAATTTGAATATTTAGACAGCAATTCTACATTTGGAAATTCTTCCTTTATGAGTTCAATAACACTCTTTTCAAAAGCTTCAACATGCTTTTTTTTAATTTTTCTGAAAAATATACCCATGGTTCTAAAGTAACAATTTTTGAGGTTATGGTTGTAATGATGAGGTAGTTGTAGCTTGAAAAGGAGAATTAACCAATAAAATCTCGGTTAACCCATAAATGCCAATTTGAATCAAGCCCCCAAGATTCAATAAAGTGGTCGTTCATCTCTTTATGTTCACCTGGAGATATAAAACTCACTTCGCAAGGAGAATAGCAAAGATGCCAATCTCCTTCAAAAACAATTTCTATTTCAAAACCATTCACATTCGAACAACTAGTCGTACTTAGAATTACATAATAAACATTATTCAAATCTAATTTATTTATTAATTGTTGTGATTCTTTAGAGAGTTCATTAACCCTAACGAATTTATTAAGTTTTGAATTATAAATAGGGTCTGTAGGTAAGTGTTTAACAATTAAATCAAGGTCAGTTTTCATCTCTTCAAAATCTGGTACAATATGGTCGTTTGGTTCAGAACAGCTGAAAAGAGCACCACCAACAAACAATATGATTAATAGGTTTTTCATTTTACTTCATTACTGTTTCATTAAGGGCTATTCCAATTGTTGTTAAAATAATTACGATAGGGAACACTATACTATAATACTTTCTAAAAGATTTTATTGTTCTAACCTGTTCATTAAATTTCTCGTTCTCATAAAATGGTGAATCCGCATTTGGTAAGAATGTAAAAATGTAGAAAATGGATATAGGGTTGAATAATCCACCTAGATAACCTTTTGCTTTGTAGTTTTTAAGGTTTCCGTTCCTCTTTAATAAGGTTTTCATTTCGCTTAACTCCATACATTCTACAGCATAGAAATTTAAGCTAAAAAAAGAGATTCCACCTACAAATGCTAAAATAGGAACGCCTACATTTTCCACTATATACCAATATTCCTTTAGAAATTCCACCCTTCTAAAGTAACAATTTTTGAGGTTATGGTAGTAATGATGAGGTAAGAGTTATTCTGTTGACTCTAACTTTGATAGTAATTCTTCTATCCCATCCCACTCATCTTTACAGTATACTAATTCTGTTTCATTTCCATTAATTCTTAATGTAGCTTCTACGCCATTACCTCCCAAATGACCTCCACATATTGTTTCCCCTTCTTTGGCAATTCTTTCAAAACTTTGAACATATAAAATTGTACTATCGCTTATAATGTTTTTCGTATTCCATTTATGACTTTTTGGCTTTTTGTGTTTTACAAAAACTTCATTTTTATTCTTAACAATAATTAGTGCCCCATAATATGATTCAACACAATTGGGTATCTCAGAATAACTAATCTGTATTATCACAGAATCTTTATCAAGAAACGAAGTTGACAGCAACTTTTTGTCTTTTCTACTTTGTGCAGAACCATCAAGTGTAAAAAGAATGAACAAAGGAATTATGGCAACTATTATCTTCACTCTACGAAAATAACGTTTTCAATGGACTTTTATTTTTTAGGATATGGTAGTGGTGATGAGGAAGTACCTCACACACCATCTTATGATGTTATGGTTGGAATGAGGAATGAGGAAGTCAAAAGGCAGAAACAATTAAATTACTGACCACATTGCTAGTAACCAGACTAAAATGGGAATAAGAAATCCTATAATGCTGAAAAATTTATATAACCCCTTGTAATTCTTGAAAGTCAATAATCCTAACAGCAAGCCAAACAAACTAGAGACTACAGCTGTTATTAGTATATCGTTTCTAAACAACACTAACCTCAATATTTGTCTGCCAGTAATATTTCCGTATAGTTCCCATGAGGATATAACTAAGAGAAAAACATTGACTATGCATATTAATATACCTAATGCCCTGTTTGGTTTCATACCTCCAAAGTAATGATTTTTGAGGTTATGCTAGTAATGATGAGGAAGTTCCTCATACACCATCTTATGATGTTATGGTTGGAATGATGCGGTAAATACTTTTGATGTGGTATTTCTCTTTTTAATTGTCAACTATGGAAATTTTGTTATAGTATGGACTATTCTTTGGCTTTAAAATCACAAAGATAGGTACGAACAATGTAGTACCAGTTGAATCAGTAATACTTCTACCTTGGACCTGAACCATTTTTTTTCCATAAAGTCTAACCTTTTTATCAAGGAGTTCCTTTGGCCAAGAATCTAAGCCTTGAATAAAACACTCCTCACCATTCAACCTCCTATGACCTTCTTCTA
>JAUHXN010000341.1 GCA_030426865.1 bacterium
GTGCTTTATTCAGCAATATTACTGGTAGCTATAACACTGCCTTAGGGACAAATTCTGGTTATAAATTAACAAGCGGAAGTAATAATATCTTCATAGGTAATAATGCGGGAAATAATTTATTACAGAGTACAGCGGCTATTAACTCAGTAGCAATTGGTGCAAACACTTACACGACAGCCGATAACCAAGTAGTATTAGGCGATGCAAATATAACTGAAACACAGTTAAACGGTAGGTTACAAAATGATGTTACTACTGCAACACACGCACAATTAATCAATGCAAAAACAAGTGTAATTAGTTATACTGAAGGCACAGATGTGTTCACAGGTGAATTACCTCCTGCAATAGATGGAACTTTTTTATATATTCATTGTACTGTAGCTGTTGCTGATTTTTTAGGTAGTGGCGTTGCAATTAATGAAGTGGTGTCCTGCGTTAGGATTGCAGGAGTTTGGAGAAGGGTTAAGTAAAGTAAAGCCTCGTCTAAATTGAACTGCCTATGAAATGTTCTACATAATTCGACTCGAATTTTAAATGGCATCTTGATTAGAATATAAAAGCGAAATAAGAATTAAGATATAAGTATATGATAAACTAAATTAGGTGAATAAAATGTCAAAAGTAATTAAAATATTGGGGACGGGATGTCCCAAATGTATAACAATGACAAGCATTGTGAAAGATGTAGTTGCTGAAAACGATATCGATGCAACAGTTGAAAAAGTAGAAGATATAGCAGAAATAATAAAATACAATATAATGACTACTCCAGTATTGGTCGTAGATGATGTAGTAACTATAAAAGGAAGAGTACCATCTAAATCAGAAGTATTGGAGCTAATAAAGTGAAAGAAAAAGAGCTATTGAATTATCAAATAACAGCATCATCTGTTTCTAATAATGATGCTACGATTCATATAAAACAATCTGAAATAGATTTCGGTACTACTCCTGAAACTACTGATACATTGGCAAGCCCAGCTGAATTATACTTGGGTGCTTTCTCAGCGTGTATGCTCAAAAATGTAGAACGATTTTCTGGTATGATGCATTTTACTTACTCTAAAGCTACAGTTGAAGTGAACGCAACTCGTCTTGAAAATCCACCAAGAATGGATCAATTAGATTATAAATTAAAGATATATAGTAATGATCCGAAGCTAAATAAAGAGCTGCTAAAAAGAAACATAGAGAAGTTTGGTACTATTTACAACACAGTAAAATTGTCTTGCTCTATAACAGGAACTATAGAAACAGTTGACAATGTTTGATTGGATACAAAATATAGCAGATTGGCTAGTATATGATATCTTTGATTTGAGTAGAGGTCAGCACTTGGCCGAGGCACTCAATTTCTTTATTTACGACTCTGCAAAGATTTTATTACTATTGTTTGTAGTCATCTTCTTGATGGGAATTGTCAATAGTTATTTCCCAATAGACAAGGTCAAAAACTATCTTTCTAGACATAAATTATATGGGTTAGAGTATTTAATGGCGAGCTTATTCGGAGTAGTAACTCCTTTCTGTTCTTGTTCGTCTGTCCCTCTGTTCATAGGTTTCGTACGAGGAGGAATTCCTCTTGGGGTTACGTTCTCATTTCTGATTACCTCGCCACTAGTCAATGAAGTTGCAATAGGACTTTTTATCGGTTTGTTCGGACTAAAAACGACTGTTATCTATGTCATAAGTGGTGTAATACTTGGAACTATATCCGGGGTGATACTTCAAAAACTAAATCTAGAGACATACCTAACACCTTGGGTAAAAGAAGTACTTGCAAATGCACAAAGAGAACAAGACGTTTTTGTAGCAGAAAAACAAACCCTCACCCAAAGATTGCCCGTAATCTGGGAAGAAGTCCTGACGATTATCAAAGGAATAGTTCCCTATGTTATCGTTGGTATCGCCATTGGCGGACTGATGCACGGCTACATACCCGAAGGATTCTTCGAACAATATATGGATAAAGACAATCTTTTTGCTGTACCGATCGCTACTATACTAGCAGTACCTATGTACTCTAACGCATCGGGTATATTGCCAGTAGTTCAAGTTTTGGTAGCAAAAGGAATTCCACTAGGAACTGCAATTGCCTTTATGATGGGCGTTGTGGGGTTATCGTTACCAGAAGCAATGCTACTAAAAAAAGTAATGACAGTAAAGCTGATTGTTATCTTCTTCAGCGTCGTTACTCTCTGTATCATCATATCAGGATATTTGTTTAATGTGATGCTTTAGTCTCTAAAAGCTTTTTGCTATCCCAAGACCAAAAGCTATATAATTAAGTTTAAAATCATAGCTTCTGCCCGATACAATATAATCTCCAGTTAGTGAGCTGTAACTGAGTTGTGGGCGTATAAACCAAGCTTTTCCTATTCCATATTGAATTCCTAGACAAAATTCCCAGCCTAATTGTGGGCCAAATTCTCTTGACCCACTAGATTCAGGTTCTATGATTACTTGATTATATATTCCTCCGGCTTTAACTAAATATGATAATTCTTCTGAATCACCTATTGGTTTTATATACTGCAAACCAAAATTAAAACCTGTTTCATCGAAAACAAATCCATCATTAGTATTTGAAGCTTCGAGCGTAAAATGGTTCCAACCCCATCCTACATACACCCCTAGTTGTTCCATAAAGTTATAATTTAAGGCAACTTCTACGCCATATCCAGTGTTTACATCTAATCCTTGTATATCATCAGTAACGAAATTATAATTAGATCTAATTTCTAAAGCCACTTTATCATAAGTTAGTGCTTTACTACTAATTGACACTAACAAAATTGCAAATAA
>JAUHXN010000039.1 GCA_030426865.1 bacterium
TCTGGGAAAATGAGCCTAACATCAATTCAGAATTTGCTAAAAGTCTATTTATTTCTACTCCTCATATAGCTGGACATTCTTATGAAGGTAAACTCAGAGGAACGTTGAATATGCTTCAATCTTTCGAAAAATATATTGGTAAACCAATTGAAAAATCACATATAATTGATGAAATGAATAGTTTCAAAAAGAGAGAATTAAAAAAATTAAGTTATTTCGAGTTATATGACAGATTAAAGAATAATATTCAATTAATAGATACTGATAATAAATTCAAAAGAGTATTAAGTAATTTTGATTATATGAAATTTAACCAGATGAGGAAAGATTACCCTAAACACAATGAAACACTCTCAGAAGATTCATTTTAGTGTGTTACAATCTGCTAATTTGTTGTAAATTGAACTAGGATAATCAGTATTAAGCTTGTCGAAATACCATTGAGCAGTACTTTCATCACCCAATGCGCATAGTAAATGACCTTGTCTAAGTAGTACTCTTTGTTTTAGATTAGAATTCAAATCATTATTCATTATATCATTCAATAACCTATTAGCTAGTTTATATTCGTTGTGAACGATTAGACATTCTGCACTATAGAATACAGCTTCGTGATATAATGAATCATTTTCTTTTAGAGTTTCTTGTAGGATACCAAATTTCTCACAGGCAATATCATACTTTCCATTATTGAATAAATAAATTGCTGAATCTAATTCTACACTTAAACTCCTGTTCTTATTTTCTACACTCTCATTAATATAAATGGGTGGTAGTTTAATAAAGATCGTATCACTATTATTTATAAAACCTGCAGAAGCTGACTCTTTACTCTCTTCAATATGTTGTGTACTATTTCCAGAAGTAGTATTCTCACTACTATTATTACTTCTAGTCATATATCTATTTCTGACTGGAGAGCAAGCTATTACTGCTAATAATAATATAAAACTAATGTACTTCATGTTAACTATCTTACTTTTAGTGTAGCCATAGTTATTATAGCCAAAATAATACCAACAATATAAAACCGAGTAACAATTTTCGATTCGTGAATACCGGTTTTCTCGAAATGATGATGAAGTGGAGCAATTCTAAAGATTCTTTTACCAACACCTGTTTTGTTTTTAGTATATCTGAAATAAGTTACTTGAATAATAACGGACAATGCTTCAACAAAAAATAATCCACCTAATATAGGTAGTAAGAACTCTTTCTTAATTAAAATTATCATTGCACCAACAGCACCACCAAGTGCGAGTGAGCCAGTGTCACCCATGAATACTTGTGCTGGATACGAATTATACCAAAGAAATCCAATACCGGCTCCTATCAATGCAGCTGTGAACACAGTTAACTCTCCAGAACCCTGAATAAACATTATATTTAAATAATTTGCGAAAAAAGTATTACCCGTAAAATATGACAATAGAGCTAATGTTAAACCAACGATACTTACAGTTCCAATAGCCAAACCATCTAATCCATCTGTCAGATTAACTGCGTTAGAAGTAGCAGTAATGATAAAAACAACCATTGGAATATAGAAAATACCAAAATCAAAATTCAAATCTTTAGCAAAAGGTACAGTTGTTAGTGTACTTATCTCTGCAAATCCTTCAGAGTACATTTCAGGAAAAAAGTAAATTGTAGTACCTAAAATAAGCCCTATACTTACTTGACCTAGTATTTTATACCGACCTACTAATCCTTTCGGTAATTTCTTAATTACTTTTAGATAATCATCCAAGAAACCTACTACACCTAACCATGCAGTTACAAGTATAACCATTATAACAAACATATTGGTCATATCTGCCCAAAGTAAACTAGGTATCAAAAGGGAAGATAAAACGATTAGACCACCCATTGTTGGAGTACCGGCCTTATTAAGGTGAAGTCCTTTATCCATTAATTCAGATTTGGCTTGCTCACCAATCTGCATACTCTTGAGTTTTGCGATTATCTTCGGACCTATAAAAAAACTAATGATCATAGCCGTTATAGCGGCTGCTGCTGCTCTGAATGTAATGAATTGGAATACACCAAACCCTGGCGGGTCAAACGTCGTATGAATCCATTCTAATAGAAAATATAACATCTATCTAATTATGCTGCTTAAATGAAATGATAACAAATATAATAATAAATTTCGAAAAATTAATGAAGTTACTTCAAATAGTTATTCTTGCTTTGTTTTTAATCCAGCAATTACTTCTTCTAATTTCATTCCCCTTGAACCTTTAACAAGTATAGTAGCAGGGTTTTGATTTTTAATCAATGAATTTACTATTTCATATTTATCTTTATAATGTCTACTATTATTTACTGGGTCAATTCCTTCATAAATACTTCCAAATAGTATAACTTCATCAGCAATACTCGAAGCTTTTTCAAGTATATCTTTGTGTTCTTCTATAGTATTATCACCAAGTTCCAACATGTCACCTAATACAGCTATCTTGTAATTATCATATAAACTTAAAGTATCAAGTGCTACTGAAACAGAATTTGGATTGGCATTATAACAATCATTGATTATGATCTTATTTCCAATTTTTTCGACAAGCATTCTACCATACCCATTTCCAGATTCAGGTACATAATCATTTAATGCTTTTTTAATTATTTCAGTATCTTCACCCAGCTCAATAGCAATAGCAATAGCTGCAGCTGCATTATAAGCTTGTATATTTCCTACTATTCCATTTATTTTTATATCGAAGTTTTTCTCATCGTATGTTTTAATAGTAAGTGTAGGGTGCAGTTCTTCATCTAACGCTATTTTATAAGTCATATGCATACCATCTTGTTGCCCAAATACATACTTAGTTTCTAATAAGTTAGCATATTTACTTAATACTTTATCATCATAATTGATAAATGACATTTTATTGAACTTTCTTAGATGACCAAAAAGGAATGTTTCTTCCATTTCTACACCTACCAAATCTATTAGCTTTTCTAAATGTTCCTTTCCTATATTCGTTATAAGACCATGAGTTGGCTCTAGTAGTTCAGAAAGATAAGCAATTTCTCCAGGTTCATTCGTACCAATTTCTAAAACTGCAACTTGATAGCTATCATCTAAACAAAATAGCATTAATGGTACACCAAGTTGGTTATTGTAATTTTTATAAGTCTTTAATACTTTATTATCTACAGATAGTATATGAGAAAGCATTTCTTTAGTTGTAGTTTTACCATTTGAACCACCAATTGCTACAACAGGCAAATCAAATCTCTTTCTATGGAAATTAGCTAATAATCCAATTCCTTTTAATGTGTCATCTACTATAACAATAGGAAGTTTTTCAAATACAGATTTGTTGTTCTCATAATACTCTCTAGTTATCAATGATGCTTTTGCACCTTTTTCAAATGCATCATTTATCAAAGTATTACCATCAATATTTTCACCTTTCAACGGTACAAATAGATTTCCATCGTTTATTTTTCTAGTATCTATACTGACACCAGTAACTATTACATCATCTTCAATATTTATTACGTTATTTGAGTTGAATATTAATTTTAATTCATACCCACTGAATTGTGCCTTGTTTTCTATCATTTTTCTGTTTCTGTTTATAATTATTTTTCAAATATAAGTTATAAAACAATATATTTGCTTTTCTAAATTGGATTAGAATGAATCAAAAATCAAATTATATAAAAGCATTAAGTTTAATTACTATATTATTATGGATAGGATCATCAATAATAAGAAGTACAATTGGGTTCACTCTTTTTGAGATTAAAGACCAATTTAATTTACGTAACAATATTGATATGCATGAGTTATATTATACTATTACTACATACATTAATATTACATTTTATGTAGATCTGTTTTATATATTAGCTTTTCTATTTATTACTATATTGTTTTTAATGAATTCGAATAAATTAAAGAAAACAGGGTGGCTTTTTATTTCGATAGTCTTATTTTATCTATTTTCAATTCCTGAAATCTATTTGATTTTAAATGATATTGATTTATACTATTACAATCTTCACTCTCTAAATAATACTATTTCTGACGGTAGTTTACACTTATTCAAACAAAGATATATACTAGACATTTTTAAAATTGTACAGCCAATGTCATTTCTTTCTCACTTAGCAATAGCTTTCTTTATGATACTAAAACCTTTGGATAAAAATGAAAGCTGAGGAACTATACAAAGAGTTGTGTGAATTAGCAAAGCAACTAGGTGTCACTATAAAAAGAGATAAGAATGCTAAAGTCTCTAGTATATGTATGGTTGACGATGAACCAATACTTGTTTTGGATACTAAAATACCTAAAGATAAATTAGCTGCTGTGATAGCTACTGAACTTAAAAGAGCAGAAATAGATAACCAATATGTAAAGCCAGTACTCCGAGATTTTATAGAACAGCAAGAAGTAAAGGAAGCTGATTATGTATTAGTAATAGAATATCCCGAAGAGTTTACAAACGAGTAAATTCTTCATTATTATTTTTCTGTCTCGACATCTCAGCCATTTCTTTTCTATACTCAACCAACTTGTCTGCGAGTTCTAAATTAGAAGTAGCTAGAATACTGATTGCTAATAATCCTGCATTTTTACCTGCACCAATTGCTACTGTAGCTACAGGGATTCCAGGGGGCATCTGAACTATCGAATAAAGTGAATCAACTCCGCTTAAAGTTTTAGACTGTATAGGTACACCTATGACAGGTAGGTGTGTAGTAGATGCAATCATTCCAGGTAAATGAGCTGCCCCTCCGGCACCTGCAATTATTACTTTTATATTTCGTCCACTGGCATTAGTACCATAGTCGATCATCTCGTGTGGTGTTCTATGCGCAGAGACAACTCGCATCTCATATTCAACTCCGAACTCTTTGCAGATTTCTGCAGCCTGTCTCATAGTTGGGAGGTCCGAATCACTGCCCATTATTATACTTATTTTAGTTGACATAAATTATCTATTATTTTTATTTGGAGAATAGCATGAAAGTAAATGTTAAATATAACAAAAATATGAGTTTCATAGGAGAAAATGAAGCAGGTCATAAAACAATGTTTGATACATCCTCCGCTGGAGGTGAATATCAAGACGCTACACCTATGGAAATTTTATTAGAAGCAGCAGCTGCTTGTTCAGCAATTGATGTTGTCTCTATGTTGAATAAAAGAAAAAAAACGATTACAGATTTCAATATAGAAGTGAATGCTGAAAAAAGAGATGAGCACCCCAAAATTTATACTAAAGTTCATATGAAATATACATTAGTTAGCCCTGATGTTGAAGAAAATGAACTAGAAAGATCTATAAGTCTTTCACAGGAAAAATATTGCAGTGTTTCAGCTACTCTCAAATTAGCTGGAGCGGATGTTACGTACGAATATGAAATAAAAAAATCTTAATACTTTTTGAGACGTTTTCCTTGTTCATGTGTCTATATAAGTAAGGTAGATTACAAAAATGGAAAATGTTTTGAGATTATTAACATTATTAGCTTCAACAGTATTATTATTAATATCCCAATCGACAGCTCAAATAAGAATAAATGAAGTATGTGCTTCTAATTCCGAGTCTTTATACGATGAAGACTCGGATACGCCTGATTGGATAGAAATATACAATTATAGTGATGAGCCACAGAACTTATCTACATGGAAAATATCAGACAAACCCAATTTTGAAAATGCATGGCAACTCCCTGATACTACTCTAAACCCAAATGAATATTTAATAATATATGCATCTGGGAAAAACAAAGTAGGAACCACTAAATTCTCAATGAAATCAAAAAGTTATGGTTCAATCGTACCATTCAATAATCGAGATGCTTATAGATATAGATACAAACAGTTATCAGGAGATTTTCATTCAGAATTAAGTATCAAATCTATGAGAAATGAAGGAGTTTGGTCATTATGCGGAATTCACATTAGAACGGATCTTTCTGATACAACAAATTTTTTTGGCATGTTCGCTGGCTCAAAAGACAAAGGAGGATTCTTTAATTATTGGAGAGATACTATACTCCACATTCCAAAATACAAAGCACTTTATGGAAATATAAATCTGCCGTATACAAAAGTAACACTCACAAGAAAGAATGATTCATTGTATTGTTCTTACATTGATAGAGATGGAAATGAAGGATACAAAGAATCATATCAAAATTTTCTACCTAATAATATTCTTATCGGTGTAAGTGTTTCTAGTTTCAATGAAAATCAATTTTCAGAATTTATTCTAGATTCGTTCTTGATAAATGATATTTATACTGATATTCTAAGTTTAGATTTATATGAAGTAAACTATAAAGAGAATGGAGTTGATAAATATTATAAAGAGTTACATACCGATTTTAGTATCAAAGATGATGAGTCTATCTATCTTTATAGAGCTACGGAATTGAAAGATAGCGTAAAACTATTACCTATGACTGGTGATGTATCAAATATTATTACTGAAGAAAACCTTTGGAAAATTACAGATATTACAACGCCTGGTAGTATAAATGGTAAAGGGTATTTGGGAAGAATAGCAAAACCGAAAATTTCTTATTCAAATGGATTTGTTAAAATAACAGGTGCAGATAATTCAGAAATCAGATATACACTAGACAATAGCTTCCCAAACATTGGATCATCAATATATAATCAAAATGATAAATTGAGTATTGCGAAAACTACAGTAATAAAGGCAAGAGTATATAAAGAAGGTTACTTACCAAGTTTTACTGAGTCTGAATTAATAAGAGTAAATGAACCCACAACAAAACTTCCAATTGTTTCTTTATCTGCTGACTCTACTGATTTATGGGGTGATTATGGGATTCTAAACAGTATTTATAATTCACCAAAGAAAGCAACTTTTAACTATTATCATGATAATACTTTGATTAATAATAACACTCTAATTAAAGTGCATGGTCAATCTTCTCGTCATTTACCACAAAAATCGATTAGAATATTTTCAGATTTAATATCTGATTATTCAAGGATTAATAATGAATTATTTAATAATAGTCTTGATGAATATGATCAGTTAGTCTTAAGGAACTCTAGTCAAGATTGGAATTCTCTTTTCTTAAGAGATGCTTTTAATACCGTAATTGCATCAAATCTGAGAAATCAAATTTTTGCAAAATATAGACCTGTTATATTATATTTGAATAGCAATTTTTACGGTTTAATAAATTTAAGGGAAAGAATTGAAGACGAATTCTTATCTAATAAATTTAATATAGATGATAAATCTATCAACTTTTTTGAGAATAATGGAGAAATCGTAAGAGGTGATTATAATCAATATATTGGTTTCATCAATAAGTTTAGATTAAATTCAGAAATGAGTTACGATGAAATAGATAGTACAATCGATATTGAAAATTTTATAGATTACTCTTTACTTTATATATATAGTATTAATAGTGATTGGCCTGCTCTTAATGTAAAGCTCTTTAACTCTAATGAAGGTGATAGAAAGTTTCGATATATTGTAAATGATCTGGATGTAACTTATGGATACAGTTCAGATAAATATAATTTCGAAAAGTTAAATTCTGTATTACAAGATACAGTTAATGATTATTCTATAGTATTTAATGGAACTATTAGAAATAAGTTTATTAAGTCACAATTTCTAACAAGAGCTGCTGATTTAGTAAATAGTGTTTTTAAACCGGATAAAATGAATTTCATTTTAGATAGTTTAACTAATCAGATAAGAGATTATATTCCACTACAACAGCAAAGATGGGAAGGGTCTTGTTTAAATTGGGAAGAAAAAATTGAAGAGATGAAAGTTTTTCTTGATGAGAGACCAGAATACTTTATGAAAAATTTGAACTTTCATATTAATAATGATGAGGGTTTAACTAAATTTTATCTTTCAACTTACCCAATCAATAGTGGAACATTCAAAGTAAATACGATTACAATTGATACCTCTGAATGGAGTGGTAGATATTTTCAAACGTTACCTATTACAATTACTGCTATTCCTAATCATGGAATGAAGTTTGTAAAGTGGAATCAAGATTCACTTGGTACAGAGCCAACAATAACGACAACTCTTCCAGAATTAATTGAATTAGAAGCTATTTATGAGAAAATTAACTTAAATGAACAAGAAAGGTCTATAATTATAAATGAAATAATGTATAATGCAGATAAAGATCAAGATACTAAAGATTGGATAGAGTTATATAATGCTGGATCAAAAGAAGTAAATCTTAAAGGTTGGTCAATCATAGATGAAGATACATCACATACTGAATTTGTAATTGATGAGGACTATTTAATAAAACCAGATGAGTATATTATACTTACTAGAGAAAGTGCAGAGTTCGAGAAGTTTATAAATATATCTAATAAGATATTTGGCGACTTGGACTTTGGGATAGGAGGAAACGATATAATCAGGTTAATTGATAGTGAAGGAGTAACTCATGATTCTGTAAATTATGATAATGATATTCCTTGGCCTGATAATGCAGACGGAACTGGTTTTACCATTGAGCTTATAAATCCTATATTAGATAACAACATAGGAAGTAATTGGAAGGTAAGTGAATTCGAATTGGGTTCTGCAGGAAGAATTAACTCTAGTTATGATTCAACAATCACGAGTATAAATTCAAACTACATAATAAATGAGCTAAATATTGTACAAAACAACCGTACAATAAATATCGAATCTAAAGAATTAGTAGATAAAATTGAATTATTTGATTTATCTGGTAATGAATTATTTCGAAAAACTAACTCTAGTTTAAATTTTAATAAATTTACTATAGATTTAGATAATTACAGTAGGGGAGTGTATTTCTTGATAGTATATACAGATTCAAGAATAAATAGATTAAAGATTTTACTTAAGTAATTTCTTTTTTAAGAATAATATTCTTGTAGGAATAACCGAAAAATTTTGAAATCCATTGTTAACTAAATGTATTAGAGAATCTTCTTCACTAGCTATTTGACCACAGATGATAAGCTCTTTGTTATTCTTTTTACATACTTTATTAATTTTAGTAAGTAACTTTATAAAAGACTTATCCTGATAATTCAAGTATTCTTTTACATGGTCATTATTTCTATCAGCAGCAAAATAATACTGCATAAGATCATTAGTACCTATACTAATAAAATCTGACTCTTTAATTATTTGTTTGATTAATGCTGCAGCTGCTGGTGTTTCTATCATTGTTCCAACCTTAGGGATTTGTATGTCTAATTCTTTCGAAACCTTAGAAATCAATTTATTTAACTCTATTACTTCTTCTTTTTGTGTTACCATTGGGATTAATATTTTTACATTCCCATTAACAGAAGATTTGATTAAAGCAATAAGTTGAGTCTCTAGTATGTGCTTATTTTTAAGCAAGTATCTGATACCTCTAAGCCCTAACGCAGGATTGTTTTCTTTTTCGTCATTAAGGTTCAGTTTATCATATCCAAAATCAAACAGTCTGAAAGTAACTGTTTTAGGATAGATACTTTCAGCAATTCTATTATATATTTCAAACTGAATATCTTGGTCAAATATCTCTTCTATTTCATTTACTAGGTTTTCAGTCCTTACTAAGCCTACTCCATCAGCATTGTTTATAAGTGTGTTCTCTAAATCAATAATATTATTGATATTGGAGTAAAACCTGATTTTACCTCCAAAATCATTTTTTATATGAACTTCTTTATAATCTAAATATGATTTGATTTCTTCGTCAGCAAGTTGTTTCTTCTCTTGATATAAAAATCTTGTTTTTTCGTCTGGGTTAATAATTATCTCACCTAAAAAACCATCGATTATTATCTCGTCTTCATCTTTTACTAATCCTAATAATTGATTAACTCCAAAAACAGCAGGAATATTCAAACTTCTAGATATAATCGAAGAATGAGAAAGATTCGAACCAAATTCTGTTGCAAATCCTAAAGCTCCATTCTCATGAATTTTAAGTATTTCATCAGTATCCAAGAGACTAGTGATAATTATCTTGTCATTAACTCCAGAATAATCGTTTTCAACATCATTTATTTCTTGTATTAATTTGTGCTTTAAAAACTGAATATCATTTATTTTTACTTTTGACAAATTATTATCGTTCAAACTCACTAAAGATATATACTCACTAAAAAATGATTCAATTGCTTGTTCACACCTATTACCTTCACTTATAAGCTCATAAATACGATAAGTTAACTCTTCATCTTGAAGAAACATAAGTTCCGATTCGATAATAGTTTTAATCTTTTCTTTATGTTTATACTTTTCAATTATTCGTTTCGAATCATTGATCAAAGCAATTTTTGCTATCATAAATTTTGCTTTTTCTACGTCGGCATCATAAGTCTTGATATCTCTTAATTGTTTCTGATCTTTATCAAAATCTAACAACTTTGCTTTTCCTATTACTATACCTTTTGATATA
Organism: bacterium; assembly: GCA_030426865.1. Lineage (GTDB taxonomy): Bacteria > Bacteroidota > Ignavibacteria > Kapaibacteriales > UBA2268 > PGYR01. The sequence goes on from JAUHXN010000039.1 coordinate 10,429, forward strand.
GCAATGCCATTAATTCTGTGATTTACCATTATAATGGCTCTCCGAAACCAGATTTAAATAGTTCTTTTATTTCCAAAGCCATTTCATTTTCATCTACTCCGTTTACTTCAAAATTTAGAGTACTACCCATTTCAGCCGCAAGAGTCATGACACCAATAATAGATTTACCATTAATCCTCATTCCATCTTTTTCTATAAATATTTCTGATTTATATTTTGATGTTAACTTGACCAATGTAGCAGCTGGTCTTGTATGTAGACCTGCTCTGTTTACAACTGAAACTTCAAACTCTATCATTCTTCTATACTCTTTTTAATTTCTTCAAAACTAATTACGCCTTCTCTTAAATATCTAATATCATTGTTTTTTAGCTCTATAATTGTAGAACTTACATTCTGATTTCCAAAATCTATATCAATTAATAAGTCAGCATATTTTTCTGCAAAATCTACTATTTCAGATTTTTCAGTAATTATTGGATGTCCGGATAAATTACAAGATGTTGACGCTATAGGGTAATTAATAAAATCGATTATACTTTTTAAATAACTACAACTACTATATCTGAAAGCAACAGTATTTAAGTTCGAAGTTACATAATCTGGTACATTCTTTTTATTTAATACAATAGAAAGAGGTCCTGGTAAATATTTATTAAATAACTTTTGTAATATTGCCTGATTGTTATCTAAACTATATTTCTCAAAGTCATTCAAACTAGAAACTTGTATTTGTAATGGATTACTTGTGTCCCTTCCCTTTATATCATATAGTCGTGCCACTGCTTCCTTATTATCAAATCGACATCCTATACCCCAAACAGTCTCTGTTGGAAATACAATGATCCCTGAGTTATCCAGAATAGATTTCACTAATTCTAAATTATTCTTATTTATTTCCGTTATCGTAATCATAATCCGTAAAATTAATAATAATTACTATTTTTATGAAGACTATATTTTGGTTTAGAAGAGATTTAAGGTTAAAAGATAACATTGGTTTGCATAATGCACTTAAAAACAACCCAGAAGTTACTCCTATTTTTATTTTTGATGAAGATATTATTTCTGAACTACCTAAAGATGACAAACGAATCAGTTTTATTTATAATGAAATTGAAAATATTAAAAAGCAGTTAAATAAAATAGGTTCTGATTTGCTAGTCTTTAAAGGTAAACCAATTCTAGTCTTCCAGAAACTAGTTGAGAAAAATAATATTGAGAAAGTATATACTAACAGAGATTATGAACCTTTTGCCATCAGTAGAGATAATCAAATCGGCAAGTTCTTGACTACAAAAGGAATCGAGTTCTATACATTCAAAGATCAAGTAATATTTGAGAAAGATGAAATAGTTAAGTCTGATGGTAAACCGTATCTAGTTTTTACTCCTTATTCAAAATTATGGAAAAACAGACTCACCAATGATATGCTTAGTGATAATAGTATAAATAAGTATAAGTCGAATTTCAAGGTATATGATAATCCAACTATACTGATGTCAATAAATGAATTAGGATTTAATAAAGTAGGATTAAATATTGCCAACAAGAACCTAGACTTAGATGTTATTAGTAAGTATCATGAAACTAGAGACTTCCCTTCTATAGAAGGGACAAGTAATATGAGTGTGCACCTCAGATTCGGAACTGTTTCTGTTCGAGAATTAGTTAATCAAGCGAAAGAAGTAAATGAAAAATATTTGAATGAATTAATTTGGAGAGAATTTTTCATGTCAATCCTATACCATTTTCCAAAAACAATTTCAGAAAATTTCCATTCTAAATATGATAAAATGGAGTGGAGAAATGACCCTGTTGAATTCGAAGCATGGTGCGAAGGCAAGACTGGTTTTCCACTAGTCGATGCTGGAATGAGAGAATTAAATAAAACCGGACTTATGCATAATAGAGTGAGAATGGTTGTGGCTAATTTTTTAACTAAGCTATTACTAATTGATTGGAGGTGGGGAGAGGAATACTTTGCAAAAAAGTTATTGGATTATGAGATGTCATCAAATGTTGGGAATTGGCAATGGGCAGCAGGTACTGGAGTTGATGCTGCTCCCTATTTTAGGATTTTTAGACCAGAAACACAGGTAGAAAGATTCGACAAGAATTTAGATTATGTAAAAAAATGGATTCCCGAATATAATGATGACTATATTGAACCAATTATTGATTATAAACTATCCAGACAAAGAGCTTTAGATAGTTATAAAAGAATTATGTAAGTTAGTAATTATTTAATTCTAAATACAAGTAGTTTTCAAAAAGTTATCTTTTTAGGAAATATTTTTTTATTTTGAAACTTATAATTCTTTAAAAACTAATTCCCTATATTTTGGGGGAGACAGAATGAACAAACTATTGACCTTTTTATTATTATCAACAATCGTAATAAGTCCAATATTCTCACAAGAATATGCAGAAGAACCATATACTCCAAGAGATAGTTATGGAGTCTTTGCTGGTTTTGGGCTAAACTTGCATAGTGCCGATTTCAAAAGTTTTGCTGAAGTGCCAAGTTGTTGTCCAGGTTACGAAACTGGCTCAGGTTTAGGTATTAACCTAGGTGCATTTTATTCTTTTCCTTTAGGTGATTTGATTGACCTTTCTTTGAGGGCAAAATATCTACAACTAGGTGGAGAGTTATCTAGAATTGAAGAAGAAATTGGAACTACGTTAAGTGGTGATAGTCAAACTCTTCAATTTGAACATCGATTTGATGCAGCTATTACTTCTATAGCATTTGAACCATTAATTGAATTCAAATTATCAGATGAATTTAGATTAAGAGGTGGTTTCCGTTTGGGCTATTTATTAGGTGGGGATTTAAATGAACATGTAGAAGAGGTCGTTTCACCAAGTAACGGTCTATTTGTTGATGAAAATGGAAATACTTCAAGAACAAGAAATAGTTATGAAGGCGAAATACCTTCGCTTTCTACTTTAGATGCGGCGTTAGTATTTGGAGCATCTTATGACTTACCATTGAATAGTTCTTACACTTTATTTCTTGTACCATTTGTCGATATGTCATTAGGACTTACTTCATTTGTACCAGATTTTGGTTGGACATCTAATTCAATTGTTGGTGGTTTAGGACTAAGATATGCACCAAGAGATATAATCAAGAAAAAGGAGATATTACCTCCACCGCCACCACCACCGCCACCACCATTGCCTCCACCGCCACCACCACCAGCGGTTCCGCAACTTGATGCATCGATTTTGGCAGTGTCAGTTAATGAAAATGGTCAAGAAAGTGACGTAAGTTCTATCAAAGTTGAGGAATTCTTCCTTAATAGAATTCATCCACTATTGAACTATGTGTTCTTTGGTGAAAATTCTTCAGAAATCCCGAAAAGATATTCTAGAATCACTGAAGCTGAAAAAGAGGACTTCTCGTTCAAACAATTATTTGATTTGAAGACTATGGAAGTGTATTATGAAATACTTAACATCGTTGGTAAGAGAATGCAGTTTTATCCTCAAGCTAATATCGAACTTATAGGATGTAATTCGGATCAAGGGCTTGAAAAAGATAAAATCAGTCTTTCAAAAGATAGAGCTGAGACAGTTAAAAAGTATTTAGTTAATGAATGGGGTATAGACCCTAATAGAATAACTGTTAAGTCTCGAAATCTACCTGAGAATCCATCTAATGTTAATGAACCTGATGGTATTGTTGAGAATAGAAGGGTGGAAATGAATGCAAACATTCCACAGATATTTGAACCAATGAATATCAAAGATACTTTAAGAACTTCTAACCCTCCTCATATTAGATTCAAACCAATAGTCAAATCAGCTGTTGGTTCTAATAGATGGAAAATTATCACATATCAAAATGTGATACAACTTCGGGGCGAAAACCTATTTTGTAAAAATGGTTTTCGTCACGAAGTCAGGGGGTTGTAGGGG
>JAUHXN010000040.1 GCA_030426865.1 bacterium
CTCTAAAAGTAAGAAGAAATACAGTCTTCTCGAAATATGTTAATTGTGTTCCATTTCCTTCAATTGTCTTTCTTTTGTTATTGACTATTAATTCATACTGTTTCTTTTCAAACGATTCACCATTTTTTACCAGATAGCTATCTTTTCTAAGTTCATGACTAAGAGAGTCATCTAAGAAGTCAAATAAATTTTTCTCTGAAATATCATTTGAAGTTATTTCTAATACATTTTTTGCCTCATTGTTGGCAAAGAGTATTTCACCATTCCAATTAGTTATTAGAACAGGCTCTAGAATCGTACTAACAAGTGTACTAAATAACTCTTCTCTTTCTAATATTTGTAGTTTTGCTTTTTGTTTTTCTTTATTGTCAACTACTACACCAATCAAACCATCAAATTCTCCTTTTTCATTAACATTGATTGTTAATAAAGTTTCCGAGTATTCATTAATAGTCTTAAATGATCTTTTATGAAATAATTTTCTTTCAATCTTCTTTCTGAAGTGTTTTAATTTTATTATTTCTTCTTTAAGTTCAGCTATATCATCATCTAAGAAGATACTTGATAAGCTAGTAAGTTCAGTTGATTTTTTAATACCATAATAATCAAATATATTAGAAGTATAATATTCGAATTCATAGTTTTTATTAGTTTTCCATATTACATTAGATATATTGTTTTCTATTAATGTCTTAAATTTTTCTACTTCTCTTAATTTTGAATTTAGCTTTTCATTCTTATTTGCCAAAAGACTAGTCTTCCTTTTACTTGCAATTACATATTTATTAAATAAGTAGAATAATGCAACCAGGACTAGAGCTAATAATAAATAAGATATCCAGTTTCCTAAATTTACTTTATCACTTTGGTCAATAAAAAATAATAAATTCTGATTAATTTCACCCTTTTCGTTATATACTCTTATTTCAATTCTATTAAGCCCAGGGGTTAGATTGAGTAATCTAATCTTATAGCTATTTCCTAGTTTCCAATTATTGTTATTAGTTTTATACTCATACTTTATACCCCGGTTAAATAAATATTCATCTGTCATCAACTCAATTTCAATAAGATCATCTATAAATTGCACTGTTAGAGTATCATTATTAATAAAGTAATAATTGTAGATACTATCTTTATTATTTAACTCGACTGATTTTATAATCAGATTAGGTGTAAAATCAAAATTTATAACAGATTCAGGGTTAAAATTTACATACCCGTCAGTACCACCAAAATAAAGTGAATTATTGCTAGATTTATAAGCTGCATTTAAGTTGTACTCTGAGTTTAATTCAAAGGTTTTATCATCATAGTTTGTTATGAGATTTGTAGTTAAATCAACTTTTGAAATACCTTTGTTTGTTGAAACCCATAGCCTATTTTCACCATCATCTAAGAATAGGTAAACACAGTTATTATTAAGTCCATTTCCAATGTAGAAATTTTTAAATGAACTATCTTTTTGATTTAATATGTAAAATCCCTTTTCCTTTGTGCATAATATCAGTTTCTCATCAAATTTATTTATTGAATTCGCATTTTTAAACATACTAATATTAACTTTTGGGAAATATTGAGATAGTGGGGTCAATTTTGCATCTAAAAATGAGTAAGTATATGTTCCAACACCATCAAAGACACAATAAAGCAAATCTCCATCAATGAACATATTCCTGACATGTAAGTTATTCTTACCTAAATCAGTATTGATAGATTCAATCAAAGCAAAAGTCTCTGACTTTGGTTCGAAAGCTATTAATCCATTCGATGTACCTAAAATTAGATTTTTATCGTATTCACAAATCGAAAACACAGAATTCACTTTGTCATATAAGTCATTTAACCTATTAAACTTTATGAATTTATATTTGTTTTTTGATTTGGAGTATTTGTATAAACCATTGTCTTCGCTCCCTATCCATATAATATCAGGATCTAACGGATCTTCTAAAAAACAATAAATGTTTTGTGAACTTATATATGATTCCCACCTGCTTTTATAATCTAATAAAGGTGCATAAGGTACATACTCAACTTTTGAGGAGTTTAAATCGAATTTATTTAGACCACCATATCCCCCAACCCACAGTTTATCATCAATCTGTTTTATACTTCTAATTGAACTAAAAGATAATTCACCTTCTTTTTTCATTACTATATTAAAAGAATTGAAGTATTTATTGTTATAATAGAGTCCAAACCCATTGGATCCAAACCATTCTGTTCCTTTATTATCTATGATTACACTTAAAAATGAATTATAATCCAAATTTGAGTTTCTATTATTAATTCTGTTTGTGATATATATTGAATCTTTGACTACCTTAATGTAAGTAATACCATCTAAGGTTGCCATTACAAATTCACTATCATTTATTTTGAAACAAGACTTTATATGGTTGAATGGAACTTCATCTCTTTCTTTAAGATTAACTATTTTTCTAAAAGTTGCATTAGTTTTCGGATCAAATAAAAAATAACCGTCACTTTCTGTTGTAATAAGTAGTTTATTTCCTTGATTCTCAATATTCATTATTTTAGAATGTGTAATATTAAATATTTTTGAATTATCAAGTTCTATATCATATTCAATTAATTGACCTTCGGAATTACCTGAATAAATATAATTACCAATTTTTTTTATCGACTTAAATTCTGTTGAAGTAATTTCTTTATCTAAACGATTATAATAATCCCTTTTTCTATTAGTAATATAGTTGTAACTAAATATACCTCCACCATCTGTCGCAACCCAAAGCATATTATGTATTGTATCAACCTCAATAGTTTGAACTAATTTCTGATTATTTTTGTAGTTAATATCTAGATATTTAAAGCAATTAGTTTTGTAATTATAGAAGGAAATACCAATGCTAGGAGTAGCTAACCATAATCTATTTCTATTATCTTCTTGCATATCAACTACTTTATCACTTTTTAAAGAACAATCATTCTCTAGGTCGCTATAGAATATTTTAATCTCTTTCCCTTCTAATCTATTTAAACCATCGTTAGTACCTACCCATATTAAACCAAATTTATCCTCATATATAGTATTTATAGTATTTTGAGAAAGACCATTCTTTACGTCTAATACCCGCATTTTATAGTTTTTTGAGAATAGTAATTGTGTACTCATTACCATAAGTAAAAGCATAAAATGAAATAATATAATTTGCTTTAATTTGATATTTTTCTCCACGTTGAATAATTAGAATAGTGAAATCTTGATATTTTTCTTTAACTTTGAAAATTAAAAAAGTAAAATAATAATTAACAATATAATATAATATGAGCGTTTTAGTAAACAAAGACACGAAATTATTAGTACAAGGTATAACTGGAACTGAAGGTACATTCCATACTATGCAGATGATAGAATACGGTACTAATGTAGTAGCAGGAGTTACACCGGGTAAAGGTGGCACAAGTTACAATGGTAATGAAATAAATAAATTTGAAAAAGAAGTAGCAGTTTACAATACCGCTAAAGAAGCAGTTGAAAAAACAGGTGCAAATGCTTCAGTTATATTTGTTCCTCCTCCATTTGCTGCCGATGCTATATTAGAAGCAATTGAAGCAGGTATTGCTTTGATTATCTGCATAACAGAAGGAATTCCTGTAAAAGATATGATACCAGTTAAAGCTGCATTGCTTAATTCTGATTCTAGGTTAATTGGTCCTAACTGTCCTGGTGTAATTACACCAGGTGAAGCAAAAATAGGTATTATGCCTGGTTTCATACATTCAAGAGGAAAAGTAGGTTTAGTTTCTCGTAGTGGGACTTTAACTTATGAAGCAGTAAAACAATTAACAGATGAAGGTTTAGGGCAATCTACTTGTATAGGTATTGGTGGAGATCCAATCATCGGTACTCAGTTCATTGATGCTATCAAATTGTTCAATGAAGACCCTGAGACTGAATGTATAGTAATGATTGGAGAAATTGGCGGAAATGCTGAAGAAGAAGCTGCTCTTTATATAAAAGAACATGTTAAAAAGCCTGTAGTAGGATTCATTGCAGGAAGAACAGCACCTCCTGGTAGAAGAATGGGGCATGCTGGCGCTATTGTTGCCGGTGGTAAAGGATCAGCTGAAGATAAAATAGCTGCTATGAAAGATGCAGGTATTTTCGTTGTTGATACACCTGGTACACTAGGTACAACTGCAAAAAAAGCGTTAGGATTATAATTTTTTTTTAGTGATTATTAATTAGAAAAGGCAAATAATGTCAAACAAAACAATAGCAATCATAAAACCAGATGCTGTAGCTAAAAATGTTATCGGCGAAATCGTAGCTAAAATAACTCAAGCTGGATTTAAAGTAAATGGTTTAAGATTAATCAGATTAACAAGAGCTCAAGCAGGAGCTTTTTATGAAATACATAAAGAAAGACCATTTTATGGTGAATTAATTGACTATATGACTAGTGGTCCTGTAGTTCCTATTGCATTAGAGAAAGAAAATGCTGTAGAAGATTTTAGAAAACTAATTGGTGCTACTAACCCAGCTGAAGCTGAAGAAGGTACTATTAGAAAATTGTATGGAGCTGGTATTGAAGCTAACGCAATTCATGGTTCTGATTCTGACGAAAATGCAGCAATCGAAACTAATTTCTTCTTTTCAAGATCTGATATTGTAAATATCAATCAATAAAATATAATAGATAAGCCCTCTTTTAATAAGAGGGCTTTTTTTATACCTACCTTGCTTTAAATAGAAACTTAATTCGACTTTTTTACGTATTTACAGCTAAACATTTAATATAATTTTAACTTTTTTCTTTATTGGTCTTATTATGCGAATTATTACCCTTTTATTTTTAATTTCATTCAATATTCTGGTATATGGGCAAGATGATGCTCAGACTGGTGCAGATAATGTTCAAGAATTACCTAAGTATGATGTTTCATTCAATCTAAGTGAATTAGTTTATCACATCTATAGATTTACAGAGACAACTAAAGTCAAACGTGTTTTTGAGGATAATACAGTAAACGAATATGAAAAAACTGTTACTTATTGGTTTAATGTATTCGTACCTGGTCCAGAAGATGAAAATGGTTTTCTTTTAGTAGAAGTTAAAACCGATTCTATGAAATATGATCTAAAATCAAGTGATAAGAATATTTATTACACAACAACAGATTATGAGATGGATATGCCCTTAAATTACATGGACTTCTTCACTAATTATGTTCAATATGGTCAGACTGTCAATATGCTATATTCACCTTATGGTGATGTTTCTAAAATTGATGGTGATCAACTAGAGTCAGAAAAACGTCAATATGCAAAGACTAATGATGAAATAAAGCGTAATCAAATTCTTTACGCATTATCGAATTCTAGGTTGAAATTTTCATTTGATGTACCCAAGGGAGTCTATCCACCTTACGAAGTAACAAAAGATACTACTTGGAAGAGTGAAACGGAGTTCTTTTTATGTGGAGTACCATTAAGAGGAGAACTTATTAACACTTTTGATGGCTTCTCAAACAACGAATATCATATTTCTTCTACAATGGATAGTCTATCACTAATAAGCCCTATTGAAAATGTAATATTACCAGATTTAGATAAAAACTGCATTATAACATCAGGAGTTGCTACAGGAGATATTAAAACAGATTTACATACTAGTGGAAATGTCAAATACTCTCGTGCTAAGTTAAAAGCACTTTTAAAAGGTAAAGTCGGTAACTTCAAGTTTAATCAAATAGTTGAGACAACTTACACTTGGGATTTGCTAGGTAAATTTCAATATTAATAAATATGTTTACAAGTATTATTTGATACAGTACTTCAAATCTTATATATTTGGCATTGTTCAATTTATATTCTTTTAAATAGAATAGTCAATGTCAAATAAAAAATTTAACGAATTCAAATCTCTTTTCATCCCTAGTGATATTATGCCTATCAGTATGATATTAATTGGGATTATTATATCCTTGTTTATTTCTGAAATTGCTATAAAACTAATAGGAGTAAGTATTTCGATTCTTGGTGTAGTTGTTTTACTTATGAAATTGACTACTCGTATGTCTTCTTCAGTAGAAACAAAATTCAAATCGAATCCACCACCGAACTTTAAAATCACAGTAAAGAAAAGCCCTGAAGCTGTTAGACAAGTAATAGAAAATTATAGTGGTGATATCGAAGATAAGGAAACCAAATCAGAGAATAATAATAGCAATCTTAGTGAAGTAAAAAAGCCTATTAAAAACACAATGGGTGAAGAAGAGGGCTTTAGAATTATTAAAAAAGAAGATACTAATAATTTAGATATCCCCAAACAAGATAAATCTAAAGAATCTGAAGAAAAAGAAACCTTAGAAAATTTGAATACAAAGCAATTACAAAAAGAAGAGAATATTCAAGAACACAAAAAGCCACTAGAAAGTAACTTTAAATCACCGAACAGGTTCAGAAAAAGAGAGATAAATATACCTACACAAGGTTTATTGGAAGAAATGCCAATTCTAAAAGAACATCCAGATAAGGAGTTTGAGTTTTTTATTAATAGAATATTAATGGCAATTAGGTCTGTTAGTAATACAAGAACTGCAGCGTATTTCTTTTATAATGAACATAAAAATGAAATAATACTAAATTCATTTGCAACAGAAAGTAAAACTGTCATTAATAAAAAATCTAAATTTATAGCTGGCAATGATATAGTTAGCCAAATTGCAAGAAGCATGAAACCAGAGATTCTAACAGATATCAACCCTGCTGCAGAATTAGATCTTCTCCCCTATTATAATTCCAATTCTGGTACAAATTCTTTTATCGGGATTCCTGTTATTTATGATAAGAATGTGATTGGGGTACTTACCGCTGATTCGAAACACTCAGATGCTTATGATGCTATAATGGTTAATTTTCTTAGTCATTTTGCTAAACTAATATCAGGTTTAATCAGAAGTTACTCGGATAAATATGATTTAGCTCAAGATTCTAAGTACTTAAAAGCTTATAATAAACTAGAACAACTTGTAAATTCTAATGATAATAACAAAGTTTATAATGAACTTGTTAATAGTCTAAATGGATTATTTGCTACTAGAAATATTTACTCAATTGTCTTAGATGAATCAAAAACTAATTATATAATAAAATCAGTAGCAAAGTCTGAAAATGCTGATTTTGAAAAAGAATTCGTATTCAGCAACGATAATTCGATATTATTCGAATGTATTTCGACTAATGAATTTATTTATCTAGAAAATCCTGATACAGATTTAATAAGAGTAAATGTAGGTGAGGATATGAGCTCTGGTTATTTCTTTGTTGTTCCACTTTCGACTGATATTGACACTTATGGTGCTGTTGCAATAGAAGGGAAAGAAGGGACTAGTTTATATCGAGATGAACGTAAATTTATTATTTCTCTGGCAAATAAAGCTTCTAATATTATTGAGAACAATAATCTAATTGAGTTAATAAGTTCTGGTTTTGATAAAGACCCTCATAGTGGATTGCTAACAGAAAAATCTATTGAAGTAGAGATAGAAAAAGAAATATCAAGAGTAAATCCATTTAATTATAAGAGTTCAATAGTTTCAATTGGTTTTGACAAATATAAATCTATTGATGATGAGAAAGAGGGTACTAATGATTTAATTTTGAAACATATAAATAAATCTATAGACTCTACACTAGACAAACTAGATTTGAAAGGTATATTAGACAATAACCTAATTGTTATTCTTCCTGGTAAAAATGCACAGTCCACAAAGCTTTGGGCTGAACGTATAAGAAATAAGATTGCAAGTGAATCACTTTATTTGGCAGATAAACGTTATAATATAACAGTTAGCGTTGGAATTTGTGAATTAGATAGTAATTCAACTTATAAAAACTCTATCAAATATGTTAATGATGCACTTAATGTATCAAAAGAAAAAACTAACACAGTAAGTGTTTACTCTTAAAATGAATAAAGAACAACTCACCGATCAATTATTATTAGTATTGTCAGATACCCCGAAACCTCTAAATATCAGTCAAATATTAAAAGAATTAGACGCTAATTCAAATGGAATTGAATCTTCCAACATAGAAGAAATATTAGTTGAACTATCAGAAAATAAACTTGTATCTAAAAATAGCAAAGGAAAATATAAGCTATTTGATAATTCGACTGATGTCTACGAAGGATATTATAATTACAAAAGAGGTCATTCTGTAGTTGTAGTTATAGATTCAGAAAACAGTATTTTTTATGTTGAAAATGAGCATAGTTATACTGCTCTAGATGGTGATAAAGTATTGGTCAAATTGAGTGATATAAAGAAAGGTAAGAAATACGGTGTAGTAGTTGATATAGTAGAAAGAAAGAATAATGAGATAGAAGGAACAGTAGAATTTAGTGGTGGTGAATACTATCTAAAAACAAATCCTGATAAGTATAGATACGATTTTTTAATAGAATGGCATGATGATTTAGGTTTGTTGGAAGGTAAGAAAGCTAAAGGAGTCTTAACAAATTGGAGTAATCCGAAAAAGCCACCAAAAGTAAAGGTAAAAGTAGTGAACGAAAATATAGAAGATTTAAGGTCGGCTTTCGATAGAATAGTAGATGAATATGAACTAAATGAAGTATTTCCTGATAAAGTTCAAAAAGAAGCTAACAAGATAAAAGACCCGAGTGAAACTAAAATTAGCAAGGGACGAAAAGATATAAGAGATAAATTTATCATCACCGTTGATCCAGCAGATGCTAAGGATTTTGATGATGCCATCTCTTTAGAATATGATGAAAATAATAATATAGTTCTAGGAGTGCATATAGCAGACGTAAGCTTTTATGTTCCTGAGAACTCAGAGATAGACATAGAAGCACGAGAAAGGGGTAATAGTACATATCTAGTAGATAGAGTTGTACCTATGCTACCAGAGGTGCTATCGAACGATATTTGCTCACTCAAGCCGAACATAGATAGAAATGCTTTTTCAGTCTTTATGACATTGGATAGTAATTATGAATTAATTCACTATGAATTACATGAGACCCTTATCAATAGTAAAAAAAGATATAGCTATGAAGAAGCTCTAGACGCAATAAATGGTGGCAAGGACGAGAATTCGGAGCTAATGCAAACATTAGCTGAAATTTCTCAAAAGTTAAGGCATAAGAGATTTGAAAATGGTGGGATTAATTTCTCTAGTTCAGAGTTACGTTTTGAGCTGAATGAAGATAGAATCCCAATAAAAAGTAATATAAAGAGTGCAACAAAATCTACTCAAATGATAGAAGAGTTCATGCTTTTAGCGAATCGTTCTGTTACATTATTTGTAAAAGAGTTGAGTAAAAAAGCAGGTAATATGGAAACTCTTCCTTTTATATATAGAATTCACGAAGATCCTGACAGAGCTATTGTTAATGAAGCATTTCAGTTTATCGGTCATTTGACTGGCAATAAGTTCAAAAAAGTAAGTGAAGTAAGAGCTAAAGATATAAACAATATTTTAAATAGATTTGAGGATACTCCGAACTCCCCTGTTATTAATCAGGTTTTAATTAGGTCTATGGCTAAAGCTATTTATTCTCAAAAGAATTATGGTCACTTTGGACTAGGATTTGAAGATTATACCCACTTTACATCTCCTATCAGAAGATATGCAGATCTAGTTGTTCATAGATTGCTAAAAGAATATATGAAATCAAAGGGTAAAGCATCCAAATCTAGAATCGATTACTTAAAACCTTTTACTAAATCAGTTTCAGACCATATCTCACTTACTGAACGAAAATCTATGGAAGCAGAAAGAGCTAGCAACAAACTGGCTGCAGTGATAATGGTTCGTAACAAAGTTGGTAACGAATACAATGGTACTGTAACTGGTGTTATTAATTTCGGATTATTTCTTATATTAGACGAGTTAAATGTAGAAGGTTTACTACATGTTAAAGATTTAGGAAATGATTATTACCGTTTTGACGAAAAAAATCTGAAATTCGTTGGTAAAAGAACTAAAACAGAATTTACGATTGGCACTAGACTTAGAGTAAAAATAGCAAAAATTAATATTGGTAAATCACAAATAGATTTTGAATTTATTGAGAAGTTATAATGTTCACAGGTTTAATTGAAGAAGTCGGGAATATAACTAATATTGAAAAAGCAGGAGAGGCAGTCGAATTAGTTATAGAATGTAGTGAAATATTAGCAGACGCTGATATAGATGATTCTATATGTGTTAATGGAGTATGTTTAACGGTAGAATCTTTCACAGATAATTCATTCAAAGCAACTGCAGTAGAAGAGACTATGCGAAAAACGAATCTTGGTGATTTGGTTATAGGTTCGTCTGTCAATTTAGAAAGAGCCATGAGTGCCGGCGATAGATTTGGTGGACATTATGTTCAAGGTCACACAGATACTACAACTACTGTCCATAGTGTAGTCAAAGAAACTAAGAATTGGCTTTTTACTTTTGATATCCCAGAAAACTCAGCAAAATACTTAGTAGATAGAGGGTCAATTACTATTAATGGTGTCAGTCTGACTATAGCTACAATTCAAGATAATAAATTCACAGTAGCAATTATCCCCCATACTTTTGAACATACTACTTTTAAAGATTTCCAACCTGGTACGAGAGTAAATTTGGAATTTGATATAATTGGAAAGTATGTCGAGAATATGCTCAAGTATAAAGATTAAAAGACAATGCTTGCCATTTTGAACATATTATATCTCCTACTTCCTATCAGCCAAACTGGTAGTGAAACAGGAGTTAATATAATAGCTGGGCCAAACCTCGAATATACGAAACTACAATCTGTCGATAGTCAAACCTATTTTTATGGTGAAGAAGAATTCCAAACGGGGTTTCACTATGGCTTGGGAGGATACTATAATTACTACTTCGATAGGGATTACTACTTAGGTTTAAAGGCATCATATATACATTTAAATACTACATTTAGAGAATTTGAACCTGAAGTTATAAATATAGATGGTCAAGCTGTTGATGGAGAATTCGAACATTATTTTGATTACAATATAGAGACAATCAATTTGACTTTAGGGGGTGGTTACAGACTAAGCCAGAGATTTGCTGTTGAAGTTGGAATTCTCTATACCTCCCCTATCTCAGATTATCAAATACACAGCAAAGAGACGATAGTAAAGCCTGTAGATGCTGGTGTTTTTAAGGAGGAAGGAACAAGAATTAGAAATGAGCAACGGTTTTCAATCCCTTCTAGTAGTTCTAAATTTGGTGCTTCGCTTGGATTGAATGGCTTATTTCCAATGAACAAAAGCGAGACTATTTTCCTAAAGCCGTCATTATCATATAGCTATATATTCTCCGAAAACTTAGACAATCTAACTAGCTGGAAGACTGACTTCATAGACTTATCAGTAGGTGTTAGTTTCATTCTAGGAGAAAATGAGATCTTCGGAGAAAAAAACAAAGTTATAGAACCAGAGTTCACAATCGCTTTATTTGAGTTAAATGGAACAGTGGAGCGTTCATTGAGGAAAATTCAAATGAGTTATGCTGAAGCTAAGGATCTTAAAAGCATCAATACGAATGAAGTAGTTCTCAAATCAAGAAGAAACTTAATAACTTATGTTGGTATTAAAAATAAGCTTAATAGAACTATTAGTTTCAAAGTACTAGCGAACGAAAAACAAATGTATAAAATAGAGAGTTTAGAAGAATCTAACCGCTTAGAGATAGATATTGATAATCTAGTAAAGAAAACTGATGATAAAGAGCTATACTTCATAGTAGAATCTGAAGATGGGTATGATAAGCAATTAGATATACCCGTTGAGTTCAATAAATCTGGCGAATTAAGCTATATTCTAACTAATAACTCTGAAGAGATAGTCGATTACCTAAACAATCATCAATCGAAGAAATACGAACTATACACAGAAGACAAATCTATCTACAAATCACTATCTAAATCTTCTTCTTCAAATATCACAATTCTCCCCAAAGGGAACTTCCCTTATCATTTCAACCAGCTAGAAGGTATGAAGTATCTTCTTGTTGTTGAATGATATAAATTATTTAATCATCTAAAGTAGAGATATTTCCTGGGTCTTCGCCTAGTGCTTTTGCTTTTAGTACTCTACGCATTATCTTACCGCTTCTTGTTTTTGGTAGCGAGTCAATAAACTCCACGGATTGCGGCTTTGCAATTGGTCCAACTTCTTTTCCAACGTGTTGAGTAAGTTCTAACTTCAATTCTTCAGTGGGATTAACTCCGTTCACTAATATCACATAAGTATATATTGCATTACCTTTAAGTTCGTGTGGCATACCAATAGCAGCAGCTTCTGCAACGGAGGGGTGGCTTACGAGTGCAGATTCTATCTCGGCAGTTCCTAATCTATATCCACTAACTTTTATTACATCATCTACCCGACCTATCACCCAATAATAGCCATCTTCGTCACGTTTTGCACTATCACCTGTCAAGTAATACCCTGGATATTTCGACCAATATTGAGTCTTGTATCTTTCATCATCACCATATATAGTTCTCATCATAGATGGCCAAGGATTTTTTATAACCAGATTCCCTTCTTCCCCATTAGCTACAGGATTACCGTCATCATCGAGTATATCCATTAAAATTCCTGGGAAAGGACGAGTACCAGAACCTGGTTTCAGTGGAACTGATGGCATAGGTGTTATCATAAACATTCCTGTTTCTGTCTGCCACCAAGTGTCCATTATCGGGCATTCGCTATTACCAATAGTTTCATAATACCATCTCCACGCCTCTGGGTTTATAGGTTCGCCTACAGAGCCAAGTAATCGCAACGAAGATAAATCGTGACGCCTTGGCCAAGCGTCTCCGTATCTCATTAGTCCACGTATAGCAGTTGGTGCAGTATAGAGTATGTTAATACCATATTTTTCAACTATAGACCACCATCTATCTGGATAAGGGAAATTTGGAGCACCTTCATATATCATAGATGTAGCTCCATTCAGCAATGGGCCATATACAATATAGCTGTGCCCAGTTATCCAACCTGGATCGGCAGCACACCAATATCTATCTTCATCATGAATATCGAATACATATTTTAGTGAAGTATAGGTCCCTACCATATATCCTCCATGAGTATGGAGAATCGCTTTTGGTTTACCTGTTGTACCCGATGTATATAGCATAAAAAGTGGGTCTTCTGCATCAAGTATTTCGGCCTCACACTTCGATGATGCAATAGGCATTTCCATTAACTTATGATACCAATGGTCTCTACCAGCTACCATTTCTACTTCATTTTTAACTCTTTGCACACAAATAATAGTATCTACATAACCTGAACGATCAGCAGCTTCATTTGCAATTTTCTTGAGCTCTACTACTTTTCCTCTTTGGTAAGAACCATCGCATGTAATTAAAACTTTAGATTGACTGTTCTCGATTCTCTCATGCAGTGCTTCGGTAGAGAACCCACCATATACAACCGAGTGAACAGCTCCAATTCTAGCGCAAGCAAGCATAGCAATGACCTGTTCCATTACTCTTCCCATATATATAGTGACTCTATCACCTTTTTTTACTCCAAAGCTCTTAAGCACATTTGAGAATTTACTTACTTCTCTGTGCAAAGCGAAGTAAGAAACAGACTTAGTCTCCCCTTGCTCTGATTCCCATATATAAGCAATTTTATTTCTGTTAGCCGTAGTTAAATGAACATCAAGACAATTATAAGTTATGTTAGTCTGTGCACCTACGAAAAATTTGTAAAAAGGTGCATTCGTATCATCTATGTATTTATCCCACTTTTTATGCCAATGGAGTTCATCTGCCATTCCAGTCCAGAACTGTTCTGGATCAGCTTGAGCTGATTCATTTAATTTATTCCAATCCTTAATATGGGCTTTTTCAATAACTTTTTGAGAGGGATTATATAATTTCTGAGTCATTTTTCTACTATGTTTATTTATTAAATCACGCCTAATCCAATTGCGATAGACACTAATATAAGCAAAATTCCTAAAAGAAATCGTACGAATTTTATAGTTACTTGTTTAAGAAAGTATTTTCCTAGTATAGCACCTATAATAGCAAAAAAACTAGCAGCAATCAACAAGTCGTAATTCATTTCTAAGCCATTGACTACCATCTCATATTCATAGACTAAAAGTCTAGAAATATCTACAAACAAAGATATAAATATACCAGTCGCTACAAACTTCTCTTTTGGTAAATCTAGTTTTATTAAAAAAGCACTTCTTATAGCTCCTTGATGACCAGAAAGTCCACCGAAAAAACCGCTAAGAGCACCTCCGAAAGGGAGTATTTTTTTCGGGATTTTTATATCTTGCAATGATGGTATTAAATCTAATATTG
>JAUHXN010000342.1 GCA_030426865.1 bacterium
TACTTTTGTAGGCGGAAGCGCTGACGATGGAGTAAATGTTAATGTAGGTGATGAATCTGAACCTTTTACTTCAACCAAATATAATTATGAAGATGACAAAGCAGCCACAAAACTAGATGTTAATGAGTTATTTGAAATTTTGAATGAAGAAAAATGGGGAGCTTACGCAGGTACTAGAATAAATAAAACGAGATACCTTCTTTTAAAGCTAGATTTACTACTAGGGAATTTAAATACGAGAATCCAGTTTAATAAAAACAATTCTTCTGTTGAACATATAATGCCAAGAAGAATTGCTGAAACAGAATGGAATATTCCTATCGAAGAACATCAAGATTGGTTACATCGTCTTGGGAATTTAGTTCTAATTGATAGGCGGAAAAATGCGTCGCTAAGCAATCGAACATATAGTGATAAAAAAGTAAGGTACCAAGGGGCTATAGAGACAAGAGCTAATACTAATTATATCTTTATGAAATATGATGAATGGAACCTTTCGTTTATAAAAGAAAATCATATAAGAGTTATAAATCTATTAAAAGAATACTACCTAGGAAATAGTTTAAAAACTGTACTTGAAATAAAGAAAAAAGTTGCAACAAATGATGGAGAGAGTACATTAAAACTACATTTGTAGTGAAATTAAATTGTCAATTAAGGTTGTCGACTTTGGCTAGTCGAATGATGTTACTAATTTTGATTAAAGAATTATATACAATTTGTTTTGCAGTTGGCTTCAACCAACGGATAGAAATTACCTCAAGCCTGTTGGAGCTTTGGCTCCTTTTCGTTTTACTTAGTAATGGCTTAGATTCACCGAACTATCAACTTCGATACATCTCCAAACCTAACAAAGTAAACTCCATTGGATAAATTCGATAAGTTAACTGTGCCTTCAGCGTTAGTCAACACCAATTGCCCAAAGAGATTGTAGATAGTTAATTCTTCATTATTGGAGTTAGGAATTGTCAGAGTATTTGTAAAAGAATTGTATTTTATCTCTTCGTTTTCGGCTATATTTTCAACAATAGTTGTACTAGTATTCAAGCAACTACGCTCGTAGCTATTCACAGTCTCCCAAGCTATTTCTTGGAATACTCTAGCTTGATCTTCGGTTGGTGGGTCAAAATCGCCACCCCACCATACTTGGGTTCGATTTGTTAATCCAACAGGGCTAGTATTATGTATCATAGCAAAGTGCACACAGGCAACGAAATATTTTCCTATATCAGTTAAGTGTATATTGTCGCTAAAGATATCCTCGATACTCGATATGCCTGGAACTGTACCTTCTTCTATTGCGTCATTAAGCCGAGCCAAACCTTGACCAGCTGGTATCATACATATCGGATTAATAGGGTTGAATCTATTATTCAACGTATCGACTACGCTTTCCCACATTGCTAAATCGTCATCTAGTCGTTGTCGCCAAGGGTTAGCGTCTATATCATAATCGCACCCCGTAGGTGTCCCACTTTTTATACAATGCCAATCCTCGTAAAGGTAAATCTGGATATTCGGATTGTAGCTAAGTGCATAAGCCACTAAGCTATCGGCATACTGATAGGTGTCATCTATAATCGACCAATAACGAGGTACTGATTCAGTAAGTACAAGCACATTATACTCACCAGTTGGCAGCCCACCTTCTTCGCTATAGAATGCATAGTAATAAGGAGGATTCTCATTATAGTCTCTGTTAATTTTCCTATCCCATTGCCATCTAAGAGGTGCACCAGGTATGCTTTGGTATGCCCAATCAAAATCTACAGCAAACATATCATCAGACAAAGACTTTACCATATCGGGAATCTGGTCACTCAGACTATGTCCAATGTAAAAAGCGTTCTTGGGTTGGGCAGATAGCGCTAATGTAAATACAACGAATATAATTACTAATTTTTTTATCATTCTAATCTATAAAACTTCTTTATAATTTCCCCCAATATAGCAATTATTATCCACTCTATTGTTTTCAATATTACTTCCGAAGTAATGTAACTAAAAATAGAATATCTTGTTAATATCATTGTATTAATGATTGCAGGTAAATATTGATAAAAATAATATTAATAACTCTAATTGCTTCGGCACAACTTTATGGTGGAGTAATTGAATTTGAAGATAAGGAATTTGAAAGGTTTCTACTTACTCAGATTTGTGCTGACACAGTTACAGTTGATGGTGCTTTGATAAGTCCTGACCTGAACAGTGACGGTAAGATTGGGACTGAAGAAGCAGAGAAAATAGTTGAATTAGAAATAAGTGATTTCACTAGAGAATTTGATATTAAATCAATAGTAGATTTGAACCATTTTCCTAATCTTAGGAAATTAACTCTTATCTACTTGGATAGTCTCATTGAGTTTTCGAATTTGAATTTGGTAAAGCTTAATACGTTACTAATAGCTGATTGTAGGGTCCTACATCATATTGATATTTCTAATTTATTTAATTTGACCAAAAGTATAAGAATAGAAGGATTAACTCAACTTGATTATCTTAATTTAAAAAATGGATCTGTGTCTGATGAGTTCTCATTGTTTTATACGAGATTTGTAGATTATGCTTGTTTAGATAGTATAGACAAAGAAATAAAAATAATAGAAGAAAGTGGTGCAATGTCAGAAGGGAAAAATCCAACGTATGATTGCAATACAACCACAAATGTAAATGAATACCAAAGTATAGATAAATTGATTCTTTATGCATGAGAAATGCTTCATCTCGATTTCCGCACTCCTGATTTAAAAAATTAATATTTAATTGCTCGGTTTTGTT
>JAUHXN010000343.1 GCA_030426865.1 bacterium
TTATATGGTACTCTCCATTTTGACCAAAGATACTTACCATATGAAGTATAATCAATATTCTGAATTAAAGAAACTTCATTATCTTTACTATACATTCCAGCTGTTTTTTCATAGTCAAAGAGAATATAATCCCCTAAATCATCATAAGATGGACCATCACCAGTGTAATCAAGATAATTTGAGCTTCTGACTTCTGTAAGTAGAAAAGTACTTGCAAAAGGATGCTCTAATTTTGAACCAATTTTAGTTTCAGTTTTGTTTTCATCTATATTAAAAGGGTAATACGATCTATTTTGTACTTGATGTAATAAATTATTAGATAATCCATAGCTTACTGCTTCTGTATTTCTGCTAAAAACTGGGAGGCCATAAACATAACTTATTCCATTTTCATTTGTAATTTTAAATTCTGCTATTAACGACTTATACGATTCTTCATTACTTACACCATCTTTCACAATCAATTTCTTATTAAATTTCTTATTACCATAACTTCCTGCATCTTTTATATCACCAATTGTATTAAATTCTATATAGACATTTGGACTTCCGTCTAAATTCGTCTCATTTGTAATCGGGTTATTTGAGAATAAATTCGTCCCATAATTCTCAAGGCTACTATTCTCATTACTATATGATAATTCATTCTCTTTTTTATATTTCCCCAAATCGTTGTTAAATTTAAAGTATCCATTATTATTTGTATTAAGAGAGTTAAAATGCGAAGAAACCTCTAAATAATTTTCACCTTCATCAATAATATTAAATGCCGATCCAAATAACGCTATACCTGCATTTATTCCGGTTCCGAAGCCATTATATTCCTTCTCACTTTTTTGAGAGAAGGGTTTTAATAACACTGGCTTTTCAAAGTAATACTTAAATGCACCTTTTATACCTGGACCTGAAACAATAAAATCATCTGGATTTGCTTTAGGTATAGGCAAATAATAATCTCTATAGTTAAATGGATTTACTCTATCATTCTCGTAATCCATAACTACATTTTCACTTGTAATCTTGTTAGAATAAATGAAACCAGTTGATGGTCTTTTATAATTGGGTGTGAAACTACTTCTGATGACAGTTGCATTAACACCACCATCAAGTCCAATTTTAGGGATTGCATCAGCCCTGAAATTAATACGGCCAGAAAAGATTTTTGTAGAAAATTCTGGTAACGATAAAGGGATAGATGCATAATTCATCCTATTCGTCATATAGTTTGATGAACCAGCATCAATAAATGAAGTAAAATAAAGTAAATCGGAACTTCTATTTATATAATCATTTGATTGTTTTTTATAACGGCCTAGACCTTCGATTAAGTTATAAAGTGGTCCTATTGACTTACTTAATATTCTCATTTCTCCTTCTTGATCTAAACTATAATTAATACTCATACCTCCTACAAAAGGAAAGATCACATTGAAGTTTACACCAAACATCTTATAATAACCACCATTATTACTATAATGGTATGACATATTACCGCTTAGTGGTCTTAATGAAGCTACCTCTAATGATGCATCTAATTGTAAATTTGATGCTACATTATCACGAATTTTATTATAAAACTCGATATCTACATCATTATAATCATCTGGTAAACCATTTTGAATCCTAGAAATAGCTCCTAAGTTTAAGTTCCAACCCCAACCTACCCATGAAGCCTCTGAATTTGGGGAAAAATCAGAACTATAGCTCATATTCAAATTAAAATTGAAATTATTACTACCAGGTATAACTAATAATGGGATGTTATAATTTAATTGTCCTGTTTGTGGCGATACTAGTTCTGTATTTCTGCTAGAAGAGAACGCTTCTGTTTGGTTAGCACTTTGATTCTGAGAATATAAGTTAGTATAAATTAGAATCCAAATACACGTTATAAGATATTTCATTTTTCAGTAACCTTTATTATTTGTCCAGTAATTGGAGATTTACTTCCTTCTAAATATATTTCATAAAAGTATACACCCTGGGCAAGTGTATTCATAGCACTTGATTTACCATTCCAAATATATTCGAAAGTATTTGGTTTGATTTTAAAAACCTCAACTCCATTATTATTGAAGATTTTGATTTTCTTAATGCGTCTGTTTTCTGAGAATAGAGTTGTTCTATCATTAAAAGGGTTTGGACTAAAGTTTAATTTTTCATCACTGATATTAACATTTTCAGAATCCATAGTAAATTGACCATTACTAATATTGAAGTAATTATCATTTAAACTAATTAAAGATTCATCGTCTATATTAAAGTCATTTATACTAAATGACCCAAACACTTGATTATTACCAAATTTTCTAAATGATGGTATCAGTTTTGATTCATCATTGTCATAATTTGTGTATTTAATATAGTTAGTATTGACAGTCTTGTTTTTATTTAACTCCTTTAATTTGGAAATATTTTCATAGATTTCAATTTTGTTATCAATTATTGCTATAATCTCTTTAAATCCATCACCTGTTATATCTGCAAAGATTGATTTTTTTAAATTAATTTGTTTTAATGAAGTCTCTTCAGATATATCATATAAATTAGAAGCCTCTGTTTTATATATATAGTTACCCTCACAACTGCAATCACTAATTACAATTGAGTAAAATTTGTCTTCATTATCTAAAGTTATATTATAAAATTCTTTAGGAGAGAATATCCTTCTGTTAATTGAAACTTTATTTTCTATATTACCAAAAGTAAAAACATCATCAGCAAATGAACTATTATTTTCAAATCTTATACTATCATTATTTTTATAATT
>JAUHXN010000344.1 GCA_030426865.1 bacterium
GCTCCAATTTTTAAATGGCCTGAATGGACAACTAACCTATCGCCTTTTTCACATACACCTTTAATACCAGGCACAAATTTAGACTACACGCCTCTATTTGTAATGACAGGACTGGCAATAATCTTTTTTATTGCAGCTGCAGTATTCTTTAGAAAAAGAGATATAATTCTAAAGTAAGCTAACTACATTATCAGATTCGCTTATGTTTTCTTATTTAATGTTTTTAGGGTAAACTTTGATTAAGTAGACACATATATGAAGCAGCTTATAAAACTGGACGGATCACAAAAGAAGAAACTATATATTATTTCTTATATCGCACTTGCCATTGGAATCTACTTCCTCCGTAGTTACTTAATGCTAATAATTTTATCAGCAATAATGTCAGTTCTTTTTGGGCCAGTTTATTCTTGGTACTTAAAGAAAGGTAAAAGCCCAAGCAAATCCAGTGTCTACACATTAACCATATCTATTTTTGCCATAATTATACCGATTACGATAATTATATCCCTAACTGTTGCGCAGATAAACTCAATTGTTAGCTCACTGTCTACTGATAGTTATTCAGTTAATCTGACTGACGTTGCAAATCAATTTGTTGATTGGGTAAACTCTACTTTAGCTAGGTTCGGGCAAGAACAGTCTTTTTCAATTGAAAAGTTAAATAATTACTTAATAGATGCGGCACAAGTATTTGCACAACAGCTAGTTACTGCCCTAGTCGACAGTTTCAGTGGAATATTCAATATGATAACTGCAGCAATTATATACATATATGTATTCCTATCTATGCTCGTTAATAGAGATAAAATTCTATCAACCATCAAGAAATTTAACCCCTTGGGAGATGAAATTTCAGATATTTACTTCGAGAGAGTAAGTGCTATGACAAAAGCAACTGTTAGGGGACAATTTATTATTGCCTTTATGCAAGGTGGGTGGAGTGCACTAATACTTGCGCTTGTAGGTAATGAACAATTCTTCTTTTTCTTTTTAGTACTCTTAACATTTATGTCGCTAATCCCTATGGGAGCTGGAATAATAACCATACCTCTTGGAGCTATTATGATACTGACAGGAAATATATCAGAAGGAATAATTGTAATAGCAAATCACTTAATAATTGTAACTAACATTGACAATGTAATGAGGCCAAAACTGGTTCCTAAAAACTCCAGACTTGATCCCGCCTTAATGATACTTGCAGTATTCTCAGGTATGGCGCTTTGGGGATTTATTGGTATCGTACTTGGACCGATAGTAATGATATTAATTTTAACTACCGTTCAGATTTTTAATGAAGTTTTCTTCGAAGAAGAGTCAATAGATCGTTCAAAACCAGAGAAAAAAGTGTCACGTTTTAGTAAATTCAAAAATTCTACTAGTAGAATTAGCAAGTCTAAATGAGTTTATTTTTAAGAATAAAGCGTATATAATCTACTTATAAATAAGGGGGACATAAATGGCTAAATCAAAAAATAATGAAGTTAGTGGTTGGGTCGGTTGGGTAGGCTTTGCCTCACTCATGCTGTTTGTAGTAGGAATTCTACACATAATTTCAGGGTTTGTAGCACTATTTAAGGACGATGTGTTTTTAGCAAATCAAAATTTAATAATCACACTTGATTATAGTCAGTGGGGTTGGATTCACATTATTGGTGGACTAATTGCAATTTATGCATCTGGTTCTTTGGCTCAAGGTAAAATATTCGGAAGGACAATAGCTGTCCTAATAGCATTAGGCAGTTTGTTTACCAACTTCGTATTCTTACCAGCATATCCTATCTGGTCAATAATTATGATAACTGTTAGCATACTTGTTCTATGGGCAGTTACAGTACACGGCAGTGAAGTTAAAAACCTAGAATAAACTTCTACAAACAAATATAAAAAAAGCGTGGATAGAAAACCGCGCTATTTTTATATTCTAGTTAGACGTTGTCGGACTAGTTGCTTCAGAGTCTGAGCTTGGCGACTGATTTGTCTCGGGAATAGTATTATCTGGAGTTGAGTTATTTGAATCTTCTGATTTTTCTTGCGATGATTCTTCCTTTTGTTGTTGATTTTGATCAATATTCTGTTGTCTTTCATTCTGATTTTCTTGTATTGTGTTTGCTGCCTCGTTTGCAGAGTCGTTGACTTGATTATCTCTAACAAGATAGCCCGCAGTTCCTCCAATAATTATTGCAAGAATGAATATCAATACATACATAAGTGCATGGCTAGATTTAGTTGTTTCTTTTTGTTCCTGTGAATCCATAATTATCCCCTTTTATATTAATCTAATATTACCATTAAGCTTGAACAGTGGCCAGTTACCTCTGTTATACATAATACTTATGCTTGATAGCGGGTTCGCTGTACAGCGAAAGGACTCGCCCACATTCTGCGGACCCGAAACTTCATCTTAGAAAACAATTTTTCAAGAGAATGTTTCCTTGCGAAAGTCCCCCGAATTTTCTCACCTCCGACCTCTACGAGGACGCAGCTTGAGTCTGACTCAATACCATGAAAAAAGCCCATCTTTCGATGGACTCTTTTCGTGGTAGCGGGGGCAGGACTCGAACCTGCGACCTCGTGGTTATGAGCCACGCGAGCTGCCGCTGCTCCACCCCGCGTCAAAAATATATCGTTTACTACAAATATAATGGAGCTAAAATATAGTACCAGACAGAGGTAGAAATGTCAATATAACTATAGCACTTAAGAATTATTCCCGAAGAAGAAATCTATCCAAGCTTCAAAATTTTTCTGATA
>JAUHXN010000345.1 GCA_030426865.1 bacterium
TAATTTCTTATTTTAAACAAGATAGATTAATATTTGTTCATTTGTGAGACGTTTTTGGTGTTCATGTGTCTCTATAAATATGAACAAATACAAAAAAGAAAATATATTATTATATCCATTAACAGGAGGATACTCCAATGAAGCAATTAATTATTTTTATAACCATACTAACTTTGTTCATATCAACGGCTTACTCTCAAGAAGTTGTTTTCGAGAAAGAGTATAATCATAATGAAAGACCGCAGTGCCAGAAAGTATCTAGCAGCAGTCACTTCCTTGCTGTCGGTACTACGAGTAGAATTGACTTAATTGACTTGAATACACTTGAATCAATATTTGAAGCTAATATTGGAGATGTTATAGCTATTGATATAACAGTAAATGAACAAAGACTATTAGCTCTTACAAGTGATAAAAAAATATACGAGTGGGATATTAACACAAAACAATTAATCAGAGAAATAGATTTTTTTCAGACATTGGATTCAATAACTGGAGTTAGAAAAGCAAAGTATTATCCAGTAGATAATAGAATATGTGTTTATGCATATTATGAACATTTGAATATAAAAAAGAACTATTTATATCTTTATAATACGGATGAAAATGTATTAGAAACAGGTTACAATGCACTTGATTTGTTTGAATTTACTTCTGATGGTAAATTTTTTGTTGATCCAGGTATTCTATCTGTAATAACACTTGCAGGAAGATTTCCAAATTTGGCTAATGACTTAAATCAAAGTGATGTTATTGAAACTTTCAAAGATTATGATCCTTTTGATAAACCAAGAGCGAATCATATAGATATATCTACAAACAATAAATATGCTTTAGTTACAAGTAATCAGGGAGACATATCTGTTATTGATATAGCTACTAAGGACTTAGTCTATAACATAAAAAAAGATTTTGGATATAATCCTGTGAGTACAATAGACAATAAAGGATATTATTTTATGGTTAGAGGAAACCTTGAAGGAAAAATTAAAATTTTTGACATTAAGAACAAAAAAAATATTTATGAAAATGAAGCTATTATAGTAGGTAGTATTGTTAATTACATTGAAGATAAATTCTTTCTTTTCTCAAATGTTGGTAATGGTATCCGAATTTATTCATTTGATTTAGATGTTATCACAGAGGTAGAAAATGAAAATACACAATCAGGTTTTAATATTTATCCTTCACCAAGTAATGATAATTTAAACTTAGAGTTTAATAGTGCTTTTGCTGGCATGTTTACAGCAAAATTAGTTGATATTACAGGATTTACTCTATTTAATTATCCGCAGGATTTTGTTAATATAGGACAGAATATATTTACTTATAACATTTCACCTTATCCTCCAGGAGAATACTTTCTTGTAACAGAAGGAATAATCAATGAATCATTCCCATTTATAATAGGAGAGCAATAAGATGAAAAAATATATTATCCTAATCTCATTATTGGGATTCTTTACATTGCATGCTCAAAACGGTAATCCGACACCATTAAAATTTGATTTTAAAACAGCCGAAGGTGTTCAAAAAACAGATGAAGAGCTTAAATATGAGTACTTCCCCAATGATGAGTTTATAATAGGTTGGCAATGGGGTGGAAACCCCAAGATTGCACAAGAATTACAAACAAATTTTGTGCATGGTAGTTGGTTCGAATTCGAAGGGAAAAATAATTATTCTTCGGTAAATGATAGATTTAAATCTTCTATGAATAATGTTTTCAGGTTGTCAGAACATACACAATCTTATAGATTTGAACCTACATTATTACATACAAACCCCTATTTGGATAATGAATTTCACGAACGAAACGGTGAAAAATCCATATTAGGCTTTTTTAATATTAATGGTACTATTTTAAATGATTCTAATGATGTTAATTACAGAAGGTTAATATTAGAGAAAGATTCTTTGAGTGTATATCCGAATGGAATTGCATTTTCTGGTAGCTGGTATCCCAGACTATTCCACCATTATGAAGATTGGTATTTGACAGTTAATTTGAGAAGATTAGATACTTTAAATACTTTGAAAAACACTAACCCAGTACTTTCAATTCAAATTGAATATTTTCTTACAAATGACACCACAAGAAGATATATTAAGTTTTATAAAAAACCAAAATTAGATTCTATTTACAGAATAGAACATACTAATTTCAGGGGACATAGTTATTATGTATATGAAGATGTAGGAAATTATGATGATAAATTAGTTATAACATCAGAAATGATTCCTACAAATTCCGATACTCTATCAAATGATATTACAATTTCTTCATTATTTAAGACAGTAGACTTCCCCTTACTTCAATATGAAAATCCATTGTTTAATGAAGGAAAAGTAGAAAAGATTGACAGTTTCAACATAATAGCCAAATACCACGGCGAGTTGGACGTTGCCGTAGATTGGGTGAGAATAGAAAATACAGATGCTTTTGATTTATTAAGAGGAAAGGAAGATGTAGATATACAGGAGTTTGTACAAGATTATATAGATACAGTAGAAGCGGGTGATGTCTATAAATTCTTTAGAGTTTATAATACGGGTGGAGGCGATGGACTAATACCTTATGCTTGGGAGTCTTTTAATTACCATAATAAGTTGCTAAATGGATTAACAATAACCTCTAGACCATCTGCTTACTCTACTTTACAAAATTTCTATGTGGGTTCTTATGAGATGTGGACTACAGGAAACAATTTCAGGGGTGCTGGCTCAAGATTATCTACTCCGTA
>JAUHXN010000041.1 GCA_030426865.1 bacterium
GTAGATTCTTTTATACTTTCTCTTGTATGAATTTTTTTCATTTATAATATATGGTTTATTCTTATTATTTCTAACGCTTTGCAGGTTATAATGAAATAAATTTAATAAAATTCAACCGTCAAACCAAACTTTCAACTGTTACATTTTGAACTGATCAGTAACATTAAATAAACTTAACTCAATAATATTCACAAGAAGTTGAATCTAGTATTTTGTATTTATAGAATACTATTTTAAATAAATGTTTAAGAATTTTTAATAGAGGCCATTTATCTTTTTCATACAAATTTTATATTAAAAAGCCCCACTGTCAAAAAAAACATTGGGGCTTATATATTCTAATGTATTTAGTAAATTATCTAAATACACTCAATTGTCTTGATTGGATACCTCTTGGACTTCTCAAAATCACGGTATATGCACCGCTTGTAAGTTTTGATACATCTAGTTTATGTAAATTATTTTCCGCAATTGCTGAAATTACAACA
The DNA here is from genome assembly GCA_030426865.1 of bacterium. GTDB lineage: Bacteria > Bacteroidota > Ignavibacteria > Kapaibacteriales > UBA2268 > PGYR01. Next base: position 489 of record JAUHXN010000041.1, read on the forward strand.
TTACCATTCAAATCTACTACCTCTAAATTCAAAGCTTCTTTGCTCTCAAATTTTATATCTGTAGAATTACTTGCAGGATTTACTGTAAATCCATTAAATTTAAAGTCCGCTACTAGTGATTCTATTCTATGAGGTACATTATTATCAAAAACCGAATTTAAATAATTATAGTCCTCATTATTTTTTGAAAATCCTCCAATATCACCTACAGTGATTGTATCTTGAATACCCAACTCAACTTGAAATTCTATACATGTAGTATCATCATCGTGGTTTAAGTCATAAGGGTAATCTACCCAAGAACATGCAGTATATGACCCAGGTTTTCCAATCACTAAATTAGGGAATTGAACAACTTTAGAATTATATCTACCTTGAGGTAAATCTTCTAAGAATGATACCTCATTATAGACTTCTGAACCAGATTCATCTTTAACTATCATATGCAAATTAATATTAGATGCATCTGATATTCCATTATTAAAGAATAATACTCGCGGTGCAGCAGGTTTGTTTACTTTCAATATTGTTCCATTTAATGGATATTCAAAATCTCCAGCAGTCAACTGGTCATTGTATTGTACTTCAAAGAAATGCTTTTCACCATCTGGTCTTGGCAAATAATTATTATAATTTTCCTCGTCATAAGTATAAGAAACTTCAAACTCAACATAATACTCACCTATAAATGCAGTTTTGAAAGCTGCAAAATTAGCTTCATATTTTTGACCAGGTGCCAAAGGCATTAAACTAGGATCATTATCTGAATCAAATATTAGTTTGGGTAGATTACCTACTAATACATTAGTGTTTGCATTATATATCTTTGCTGTTACTTCAAACCTATTTACATTATTTAAGCCTGTATTTTGCACTTGACAAGCTACAGAAATATTAGTACTTCTAAGATACTTGAAAAACCTTGGTGCACGATTTGTTCTAGGAGACACAACTGAAGAAACTTGCATATCAAAATCGTTAGCGACTGTAAATACTTTTATTCCTTCAGAAGATTTCCCATTTGGTTTAGTTACCTTTACAACTGTTTTATATTCTCCTCCTTTAGAAGGCAAAAATGTTCCTTCATTTATACTTACTGATGCACTACCAGTAGCAGATTGCATATTATAAGTTTGAGTAGGTGAATTGAATTTTATAATACTCGAACCATTTTTAGGATCAAGTGCTTTGTAAACGACCTCATTAGACGGTAAAGGACCGACAATTGAATATTCAATACTAGTTCCTACAGGTTGTGCACCTTTGAATTCTACTGCGGGTAATTTAAATTGAGTAGAAACACCTTTATAGTTACGAGTGGTACCATCATATCTTTCCTTATTATAAAGAATATTGCCGTCCGTAGGATAAACTTCAGGTATAGCAGCTACGAAATTTACTGCATAATCTTCAATCTCACCAACAATATAACTTGTATTCGCATATGAGATACATGGGTCTGTAGTATAATAACCATAGTTAGCAATAACTCTTATCCTAGAAGGACCTTCTGGTACATCATCTCCAATTGTAAAGGGTATCTTGACATCATTAAAAGCAATTGGTGGTATATAGTAGTTATAATCATATGTAAGAATATTACATAAAAACTCTTTATCAGGACCTATTTCAGTTGTTTCCCAACGCCCATCTATATTTTTGTCTATATAAACACGTAAATAACCTTGATAATACAGTCCCCAGTTAACTGTTATCTCAAAGTTGTTACCAATATTTAATTCAATTGGATTACTAGATGTTCCAGTTACATCAACTGTTGCCCATCCATTATTATCCCAATCAGAATTTCTCTCATAAATATCATTCCCTTCAGTCATATCAGTTATAGTCACTCTCTTTATAATTGCATAATTATAAAGATATATTGCAGATTCATAACCACAGTATTGCGCTTTTACAGTACCATTTGGTAAAGCCATTAAAGCAATGACGAAAACAAATACACTCGTCAATAGTTTTTGTAGTGCTTTTTTCATCTTACCACCTCTTCTATAATAATTAATAAATTGTTTGATAATCAAATGTTTTTAATGATCTTCAACTACAATAACAACGAAGCTCTAAATTAGTTACACTTGAAATCGTTACATCTCCTTTATTTTCGTCACTTAGGGTGTTTCTTGTGAGACATCTAAATTAATTCGAGCAGTACTTTTGTAACAGTACTTTTATTTTTTTATAATTATTTTGAGTTTAATGTAGGCTAGATTTTTAGTAGATTATTTTTTAACAACTGATTTTACAATAGTTACAAGTTATTTGCAAACCAATTAACATGTTTAGGGTTTTATAATTATAAGTTTTAATAGTTTGTGATAAATATCATCTTAAAATTAAAATAAGTAACAGAAAAAAATAAAAAAAAAAGCCCCATTGCTAGAAGCAATGGGGCTTATAAATTCTAAAGTACTTAGATAGATTATCTAACTACACTTAGTTGTCTAGTTTGAATACCTGATTCACTTCTAATTACAACTGTATATGTACCAGAAACAAAGTTAGAAACATTCAATGAATATTTAGAACCATTTAAAGTTTCAGTTAATAATACATTACCAGTCATATCAACAACTTCTAATGTCAATGGAGAATTATTTCCATTTTCAAATAGTAAGTCAGTTGTAGTTGAAGCAGGGTTCTGAGTGATACCAGCGAAGTTGAAATTACCTTCTGGTTTGATTTCAACTATTCTTACTTGATCACTAACTTCAGATGAACCATCAAAGTCAACAGTTTTTAGTCTGTAAGCATAAGTGTTACCATACTCAACATTATTATCTACTACAGGACCGTAGTAATTCATTTGAGTTGATTTACCTACAGCTGCAACTTCAATATCAGTAGAGTTAAAGTTACCTGTTACAACATCACCATTTGCATCTGCTCTTTCAACGATAAATTTAGTTGTACCATTTTCAGTTGCAGTTGCCCAATCTAACACAACAGATTTTTTGCTTTGAGAAGCATTAAAGTCTGCAAGTTCAACTGGAACGATAGAAGCATCATTTCTTTCTAGATGATCAATAGTACCTCTGATGATAGTTTCGATATCACCAAAGTGTCTCCAATCAACTGTATTGTGTATAATGTTATAAGTAACAGTGATATTAGTAGTACCAAATACTTGACCGTCTAACGGAGATGCTAAGTTAAATAAATAAGCTGGGTATGAAAGACCAACAAGTGGCTTACCATCACTTCCAAAGTCACGAGTAGTAACTACAGCAGGATAAGGTACAGGATCATTAGGGTAGAAAGTAGGTACATTATTAAGTGAATAAGTAGGTCTTGTTATAGGAATAACAAAATCTTTACTTATAGTTTCACCTATGATAGTATTACCTGTATATTCTGCACCAGTACCTAGAGGATCGTTACTAACGTAATTAGCTCTTAGTACTATGTTTTGGAATTCTTCATCGTTATTTAATTGACTCCACTCTTCAGTAGACACAACCATATTGTTCTTTAATCTTTCAGTACCTGCATTTAGGTATTCATAGATATCCATTTTTTCCCATCTAGTAGGAACCATATTGTAAGCGTCAGAATAGAACATAAAATTATACATCTTATAATTTACTGCTCTTGGCTCCCAACTACCTCTATCAAATACATCATAATCATAAACTAAATTATTAGTATCAATTGATTCAATATTGAATCCAATTGTAGAAAATCCATCTAAAATAGCTTCATAGTTAAGTTTACCAGCTGTTGCATTAGCAACTCCCGCAAGAGGATCAGCAGTAGTATTAACTGAAGAAACTAATAGATGTCTGTGAGTTTTCTTCAAGTAGAATCTTACGTTTTTAGAGTATTTATTGTTTGCATTCTCAAGGTCAGATCCAACTAAAATATCGATTCTATATCTAGGAGTAACGTTTGCTGACATCTCAGTAAACTTTGTAGGTATATTTCCAACATATTGAGTAAAGCCGTGACCAATTAGATCATCATAACTCATTGGATTCCAATCATCATCATCTAAACCATCAGCTAAACCGAAGTCGAATACAACATTGTCAGTTGCAGGAATAGTAGTTAATACTTCTTTCTCTAATACTGGAGCACCAGAGAACAATCCATTTTCATCTTCACGGTATATTTTAACATATACTTTAGTACCAGCTTGTTGTATAGATCCATTGTTTCTTACATTTGCAGTAACTTCAATTGGAGCTTCAGTCATTATATACTCAGCGTCAGCGAATTGAGTCGTGATATCTCTATAAGATCTTGGAGCTAACAATGTAACAGGCGCAACATCGAAGACATGTAATCTACCGATAAATTCATCAGCACCTATATCATATCTTTGACCAGCAGCACCTCTTATATCACCTTCAAAGTCAGTTTTTAACCAGTCTATAGTTAATCCACGGTTATTTAGAACTGAATTTAAAGGAGTTGGATTCATTTTTATTCTGTAAAGCAATGGCTCTAAACCACTTCTTTGATACAATTCGTGATCTGCAGGGAAGTTACCATAAAGTGAATTGTTTTGAGTATTTGTAGCAGCTTGAATTTGATTCAAGTTTGCGTACTCTAAACGATAGCCCATAGAAACAATAGCTTTATCTTCATCTTGTTCGATATATCTAAGTAAATCTAAATTTGTAGCATCTAAATTTGATATATCTTCACCAGTCCAATAAACATTTCTATCAACGTTTATTAAATCATTAGTAAAATTACCTTGTACTAATAAAGCTGCAGCGATTTGTGTATTAGGACCAACATTCGGATCAACTATTGAAATTGCATTATTAACAACTTTAGTAGATCTAGTATTTTGGATTCCAATACCAACTGTCATACCAGTATTAGCTACATTAGTAGCACCTATTAATATAGTATTATTTACAATATCATCTTCTCTAGATACATAAGATAAAACATCAGGAGTAACAGGACTTCCATCTCTTTCTGTTAGTACATGTATACCAGCTCTAGAAGCAGCACCACTAGTAATGTTTAATCCCCATATAAAGTTATTTGCAATATGAGACATTTCAGCTGAACGAGGGAAAATAATTGGGTCAGCCCCTGTTTCGTAAATAGTTCTATCTTGCTCTACTCTAATACCAGTTACATTTGAATTAGATGTCAAGTTAGTAATTCTGTTACCTAAAATGCTAAGTCTAAGGTTGTGATAACCTTTTGAGTTAGAAGCAAAGTTACCACCTGCTTCTATTCCGCTAGCCATTGTTCCTGCAGGAGCAGAAACATTCCATATTAAGTTTCTTTCAACTTTAACATCTTGAGTATAACCTAAGAAAATACCAGTTCTTGATGCACCCCAAATTCTATTATCAGATATAACATTATCATAGTTATAGAATGATTTTAATGTATCTAATATATTCGGGTCAGTACTATAATCATGTCTCAATACACCTAATCCAATATCCATAATACCAATAGCAAATTCAGAAATATCATTTCCAACAAAACTATTGTTATGGTTTTGAAGTGTATCTCTCAAATCACCAATAAAAGTTGTCGCATCAATAAGAGTAGATCTAGATACGATACCAGCAGAATAACTTATATCCTGACCAGCTTGATTTCTAAATACATCTCTATCATAAGTAAAACCATTGTTTTCACCAAACTTTGCAGTTGGAATAGAAACACTGTTTTTAATTTGTGGTGCGTTGTTAGTAATCAAACAGTTTTTAATAGTAATGTTTGAAGAACCTCTTTGTAAATATACTGCAGCACCGAAAAGTGTATTAGTTGTATTTAATTCGAATTCAAAACATTTTTGGGAACCACCATCAAAAGTAATATAACCAGCAGAACGAGCATATTCTCTTTCTGGGAAGTTGATAATTACTGCATTTTGATTAGCAGGTTGTAATTCATGACCAAATCTGATACCAATACCAGAAGCAGCATTCATTTTAAATTTAACACCACCACGTACAGCAATTCTATTGTTCGCAGGACGCATAGATATTCTATAAACACCATCTTCATCAGTTGGGTCATTAGTTGGACCTACTCCGATGATATTTGCTGACATATCCCAAGCAGGAGCAAGTGCATTAGCAGCATTTATTGTGTATTCTGCATCTGTGAATCTAAACTCAACGTCAGCAGAAATACCTTCTCTGTACAATGAATTCATAAGTGAATCTACTGTAGGGAAGTTCGTGAAAGTGATTTGTGTCTTATTATTTTTGCCAGTTGAATTTTCACTAGCTGTACCAACAACGAAAGTACCAGCTAAACCTCTTTCTACTTCAATTGTAGAATTTGCAGTTTGACTTTCCATTCTGTCGTACTCAGGAGTTTCTACCCAAGTAGAAGTTGTGTATTCACCAGAGTGAGTAAGAACAAGCTTAGGGAAAGAAACAACTTTAGTTGTGTTGCCTTCGATAAGATCTAAAGTAGCGACGTTATTATAAACCTCAACCCCTTCAGAATTTTTAACTACCATGCGGAAGTTAATTTTTGATGCGTCAGCCGCACCAGTATTTGTGAAGTTTACTTGAGGTGTATAAGGTCTATACACTTTCAAAGCTTCACCAGCCTTAGGTTGTAGATAATCACCAGCTGTTAGTTGACTATCGTTTTTGGCTACTGCCTGACTTCCAGACGGTAAAGCTATTAGCACTAGGACTAACGCTATAAAGCCGGTTGTCAATTTCTGTAGTAAGCTTTTACGCATTTTACCACCTATTAATATTAGTTTAACATATTATTATTAATTTTCTATTCATCGACTTACAAAGTAACAAATTTTAACTAGATTTGTTACGAATTAATACACACGTGTTGCTTTTACATAATCTTTTTAAGATATGTATTAAGCATCAGTATCCAACTTAAATAAAAATAATATAAAATGAAAATAATTAAAATTGGTGGACCTGCTTTATCTAATCTAAGTAATCTTAAAGACTTTGCTAATACCATAAAAAACTCTAACTCCCCTATTTTGCTAGTAATTTCAGCCTTTTCTAAGCTTAGCTCAAGTCTAAAAAATTGCGATTATAGTTCAGATTTTAGTAAAAAAGCATCCCCTTTTCACTTTTTTAGAGAAAATTCTTCCATTTTGTCTAAATTAGAATGTGTAAATTTTTTCACATATTTGGACAAAGTGGAAATAATTCTTACAAAAAGAGCTAAAGGAATATCAATTTCAGGTGAACTCACCACTAAAGTTATGGATGAAATACTAAGTTTTGGTGAATTAACCTCGTCTTATTTTGTACATTGCCTACTTAATTCGAACAATATTGAGAATGATTTTGTAGATGCAAGAAGACTAATTAAAACTGATTCAAATTTTGGAAATGCAAGAATCGATTTAGAAAAAAGCCTTATGAATATTAGAAATCACTCTTTCAAATCAGACGTAGTAGTTACTCAAGGATTTATAGCTTCTGACTTTAACAACAATACTACAACAATGGGATTTGAGAGCTCGAATCTAAGTGCCCTAGTATTCGCTAATGCATTGAACTCTGGCGAGATAGAGATTATTTCGAAAGTTAACGGTATATACAGTTCAGATCCGGAGCTTGTAGAATCTGCCAGACCAGTTTCAAACATCCCTTATTCAAGTGCAAGAACTCTAGCGAATAATGGCTTTAAAATGTTGTTTCCTGGTATGATAGATCTTGCGGAGAAAAAGAATATAAAATTAATATATAAAGGCATAAGTACTAAGAGCATGACTTATATTTCTAGTTCTGAAAGTTTTGACATTCCAGTAATATTGAAGACTATTTTTGGGTTTATAGTTGCACCAATCTCTTCAGAAAATGCAATTAAGGTTTTAACGAGTTTTAGTAATCAAATAGATAAATTCGAATACGACCGTAAAAAAGATAACTCTTTATTTATTCATACTAACTGCATAGAAATAAATGGTCTAAATGACTTCACTATTTCTCTTTTCTGAACAGATTTCTAAATAAGAACATTTCATTATTTATTCTCATCATCAGTATAATACCGACAATGAAAATAACTATATCAGCGAAGAACATACCCAAAATAGGTGTTATTATTCCTTTATCAGCTAATTTCTCGCCAGCTATTAGACAACCCCAATACACGATGTAAAACCCTAAACTTATAGCGGCACTAATACCAAAATTTCCACCCTTTGTTCGAATACCTAAAGGAACACCGACAAAAACGAAAACGAAACAAGCCAAGGGGATTGAATACTTTTTCCAAATTTCTACTTCATACTTTCTGATATTATTTTCACGATTCTCTATTGTGTAAGCGTTAGTTTTAATGTCTGAGGACAAAAAATTTACGTTCTTCTGAACCCTTGATAATACATTCCTCTGATTGGTATCAACTTTGAACACTTTTTCACTTGCTACTGAATCTTCATCTATATCTCTATACTCTGTTCCTGATAGCACATAATCTAGATGTTGATTGGCAATAGAGTCTATAATACTATGAGCAAAATCTGCTTCTGATTTATTATTATCAACAACTTCTTGCATATCACGTATTCTCATCTCACGATCACCTCTGGAAATCAAATTTACGTCGGTTCGATTAAAATCAAATCCAGATGCTTCCATCTTTATTTGATACTCATTGAAGCTAATAATCTTATAATCTTTTACATCATTATTATTACGTTGATGTATTTCGCCAGAGAAGAGATTGATAATAAGGTGAGAGTAGTCTTTTGAGAATCCAATCTGCCCACTATCAGCAGAAATTATATTCTGTTGAGTAGCTCGAGAATAATCATATATTGTTACATCATGTAATCGACCCGTGGCAGAATCAACCTGCCTAGAAAGTATTATATTCCCACCCATACTAGGTGAGAACTCACCAGGTTGAATTGCAAATGTCGGCTTTTTCCTTTGGATATCATTCATTAGTACTTTGGCTTGATGATTAGATTCTGGAAGTATGGAATCATTAAACCAAAACAAGACAAGAGATAAAACGAACCCAAGTCCAATAGCCGGTTTCATCATCGAATAAAGTGAGGTTCCTGACGATTTTATTATCGGGACTTCATAATTAGCTGACATTGCCCCAAAAGCCATTAATGTTGCAAATAGAATCCCCATAGGTGCAGCAAGTACTACCATCCAAGGTATATTTAGAGCAATCGCTTGGATTATTACTGTTGTTTCTATCCCTTTTCCTAAGAGTTTATCTAGCGAATTTATTATAAATTGCATTAGAAAAATAAAGACAACAGTAGAGAACCCAAATAGGAATGGGCCGATATGTGATCTTAATATATATAGGTTTATGATTTTCATAGAGTTCAAATATAAGAAATAGCACGTATCATATTGTTATTATTTTGTTGAAAAAATAAAAAAATTCTTGATTGAAATTATAATATTAATTAAGTTTGAAGTTCTGAATAAAAAATGGAATAGAAAACATGTTTACTTTTTTGATAATATTAGCAATCTTCATATCTGTACTACTAACTTTTGTAGTATTGTTGCAACCTGGTAAAGGTGATATGATATCTGGAATGGCTGGTCTTGGTGGTCAGTTCAACTCAGTTTTAGGTTCAAGAAGAGCTGCAGATTTCTTAACGAAATTGACTATTGGTCTTGCTTTTGGATTAATGGCTTTATCATTGATAACTAATTTATTCTTCGTTGGTGGTACTACATCTGTTGATGAAGGAAAAGCTGCAACTGAAGGAATTAAAATTGAAAGACCTTTGACTCCTCCGAGCAATATGCCTCCTCCACAATAGGAAGTAAGTAAATAAAAATATTTTAGCCCATCAATAATACTATTTTGATGGGCTTTTTTTTGGCCACAGAATTTATAGAACTAACCTATAGTCAGCTTTACCATACAAATCTAATCAACCGATTAGACTAATTCCCACAAAATTTTAGAACGCAACATTTACACCACCGTATATCATTCTTCCAGGTGAAGTTATACCCACTTTGTTGAGTCTAGCTTGGTCTAAGAAATTATTGGCTCTGATAAATATAGTATAAATATTATTATTGTAAACTGTTTTATAGCTCATTCTAAAATTCAGTAAGGTCGTTGCTTCTATTGGCACTAAATCTCCTATCTCATCAGAAATCCCATATTGGTTACCCATCAGATCAACTTCAGCTAGTAAATCAATGCCACCATAAACTCTCCAATCAGCTTGAAGGAAAGCGATAATCTCTGGTCTGTATTCTAAGTTTTGCTCAATACCACCTACAGTTCCTTTACTATTCATAAAGGTAAAATGACCAGTCAAGTCAAAATCATAAGTTACATAATATTTTACAAGTATTTCAGCACCCACTATACTAGCTTCGTCTAAGTTAACTCTTTGCTTTCTTAATAGTGTATCACCAGGTACAGATGATTGTGCAATCAAATCTGTGTAATTGTTCGCAAATAAAGATACAGTTGCATCTAAGTCTTCACCCATGTAATCAACACCAATCTCTGTAATTAAACCCGATTCCGGTTTTAGGTCTGGATTTACAACAAATTTGCCAAGTGCAGCCGAATATGATTCTCGAAGTGTAGGGAATCGGCTCTTTTTCCCAAGATTAGCAAATAAATTGGTAGTCTCACTTAACTTGTAAGTGACCCCTGCAACGGCAGCTATATCATCGAATGAACTTCCCTCCGCCTCAGTAAATACTCCTGCTTTACCTATATCAAACCTATCATAAGAGCTACCTAAAGTGAATACCCAATCACCAAGAAATCGTTTATACTCTAACCCAAAACTGCTTGTAGTTTGCGCATATTCGTTTATCGAGGACCCACCTTGCAAATCATCTATCTCTTCTGTGTGATTAGTAGTGAATCCATTGATTGCAAAGTTAAGTTTATCATTTTCTGTCAAATTTGCTGATAAATTTACTCTAATTCCTGTTGTTATATCTTCGTCGTACTGCTTTTCATTCAGTTCTGCAAAATTTATTGTTTTATAATCTTCTATTGTTTGATTGAATTTATCAACCCAAATAGCCCCTTTTACAGATATTTCTTCTGAAAGTATAAACTCACCATTAACTGTAGCTATACTTCTTAGCCATTCGGGATATTTCCAGAATCGTCTAGTGATTCCATTAGGGTAATTTTCGGGAATAGTACCTTGTTCTCCATTGATATGATTAAATGAAGCTCCAATTTTACTTTCTTCATTTATTTCATATTCCCCACGTATATAAGCTGTGATTCTCTCGCTATAACTATTAGTAATAAGCTCTTGATCTTCTTCCAAGTTGAAATCATAACTATTATCCTTCGGAGCTTTCAATCCATCTCTAGTCAAAAAAGAAAGGTTTCCAATATAATTTAATTTACCATCTTTACCTTCTAGCTTCACGTTACTATATTTACGACCCCCTTCTCCCAACTGCAATCCTACGTTACCCCCCAAACCATCATCATCTCGCTCAGTTGTAGTTATATTAACTGCACCACCTAAGACATTGGCCCCATACAATACCGAATTTGCTCCTGAACTTATTTTTAAGTTCCCTATTATATCAGTCGGAATCATACTTAGATCCACCCTATTATCCCAAGGAATATTGAAATACATACCATCAAAGAATAAAGCAATAGACCTTTCGCCTGCACCCCTTAAATAAAGTAAAGACTCTCCTCGTGAATTAGTTTGTATAAACCCACCTGGTATTATAGCATTCAGGTCTTGCATGTTGACTGCATCTTGTTCCTTTATTTCGTGATATTTTATTTCTTTGATTTTAGTTGGTTGTATTTTCTGAGACCCTTTTGCTCCTTCAGCTACAATCTCACCTAATCTATAGACCCTAATAGTGTCTTTCGCCGATTGAGCAAAGATTGTTGAAGTTAAAAGTATAGATAATAGTATAATTAATTTGTACATAGTCATAAATGTGGTTTATAAGATTTTCCAACTGACGTTGGTTACAAATATAATTGTATTCAACAATAATTTTGAATATTACTAAGATTAAGTTAGTTTTGAATAATTGAAATTTCGATGGTGTGTGGGAATTCCGTGAGATTCGGAAACGGTTCCGCCGCTGTAACAAGTTACAACCAAAGTCAAGCAAATCAGCAGTCACTGCTATTACTAGTGGGAAGGCGACTTTGGAAGGCCAGATACTTGGAGTCAGAATACCAGCCATTGATACTCATCGGTATATTTGTGAAAACGAATAGAACATCTGCGGACAACAGATGCTTTGGGGTGAACCGCTTCTCGATTGGAAATCCATCCATGACTGTGCCTTTTACCTCTGCTAAGTGTTTATTACTTAGAATATAAAAAACATAACTATTTAAAATTATTAGGAGTAAATTATGAAAAAGTTAATACTAACTTTGGCATTAATTCTGTGTGGTTACGCATTATCAAAAGCGTCTATTCTTAAATTACAACCAAATATTATAGCTGTTGGGAGCAATCCCGTTTGTGTAGTTGAAGACCCTCTAAGTGGAGATATACAAATATTTTGTGCTGGTATTGATGCAAATGGTAATAACAGATATGATGAAGGTGAAGACGAAAAGCCAAGTTGGTGGGTTCACAGCCCAACTGGTAGTATAGGAGTAGCAAATAAATACAAAGAATTTGATAACTATTTTGTTACACCTTTTAAGGCCACTATTTTTAACTATAAAACACATGGTAATTCTATTAGTATTAACTTTAAAAGTAATACCGATAATGGGAAATTTACTAATAATTCTGAGTACACTATTTATAGCACATACAATAGAGAATTATTATTATTAGATAGTATTATAAATGGTGAGTTAATTAATTTCGATATAAAAAATGGTAATGAAGTTCGAATTATTCGCAAGAATGGTAATGATGAATTAAATATGGTTAATGACGATGCAAAAACTAATTTTACAATTGAATTAGATGGAGATATAACTAACTACACATATATTGATTTGGATGGCGATGGAGTCGATGAGATTGCTATTCTAATTGATAATGAAAGATTACAATTCTTTAAATTTATAGAAGATTACAAAATAGAATATTTAAATGAAATATATTTAAATATTTTCACTGACTACACTGGTGAATTTGGGCATCTCTATTCTCACGGTAATAGCGTTTATACAACTTTTGCTAATAAAGGGAGTTTACTTAAAATAACTTCAGATATTGGAGGTAACGCGGAATCAGAAGTAATTAGCTATTACGATTTAGATGAGTTGTCATACCCAACTTCGTTTTATCCAATTGACGATTATACTTCTATAATAACAAACTCTATAAATAATCTAATTGTCAGAGATGATAATGCAATTTTCGAAATGCACAGAACGACTTCACTGACTGATTTTGTTTTTGCAAATGAAACAGCAGTATTTGTGACTGGAGATAAGAGCATTATCCATTATGATATTAAAAATGATAAAAAAATAGACCAAAGCTATAAAGCACATGGATTTTACGGATACCAACCGCTTGATATATTTACTTTTGGTGACTATTACTTTTCTGTAAATTTAGGGATAGATTTTAATTTTGACGGAGAAATAGATGAGCTTGCAGGCGATCAAAAA
>JAUHXN010000346.1 GCA_030426865.1 bacterium
GGAATGTGTGAATTGTACTGCGTGTATGGATGCGTGTGATGCAGTTATGGAGCAGATAAATAAACCGAAGGGTTTAATCCGCTATGCTTCTGAAAACAATATCAAAGAAGGTAAGAAATTCAGATATACAGGAAGGATGAAATTCTATACTATTATACTTACAATTCTTGTTGGTATTATAGTTTTCCTACTTACTAATAGAAGTAATGTAGATACTAGAATCCTCAGAGCTAAAGGGCAGACTTACACAGTAACTCCCGATGGTCACGTATCTAACCTTTTCACTATGAAGTCTATTAACAAAACTTATAAGCCGATTAAGTTTACTATAAGAACTCCAAACTATAACTCGCAAATAGAGATAATAGGAGGGCAAGATTTATTAGTAGAAGGTAACGAAGTAATAAATGTAACGTTTTTACTTAGAATACCACAAGCCGAGTTGAAGCCGGGCAATAATAAGATAACTATAGAGTTATTAGACGAAGATGGACGAATATACGAAACTCTAAAAACTAATTTCTCATCACCAGGAATGCAAGACAATGGCAAGTAAATTCAAATTCAATTGGGGTACAGGAATAGCTATATTCTACGTCTCATTCGTGATTGCTATACTAGCTTTTGTTTTTTGGACAACTGGCAATAGACGAGATTTAGTAACAGAGGACTATTACGCTGAAGAGTTGGCTTACCAATCAACTATTGACAATCGCGAACGAGCTAATAACTTAGAAGGTTATGTAAGTATTAAGGCATTAGAAGGAATTATATCAATAGAATTGCCTTTGGGTATGAACGATAAGAGCGTAAAAGGTGAACTATATCTATTCAGACAAGACGATAAACGAAAAGATACCAAATTCCAATTCGAAGGGAATAGATTAGATTTCTCTTTCAATTCGAAAAAGATAGTGACCGGAAGATGGAAAGCCAAACTATCTTGGGCTGCCGAGGGTAAGGACTATTACTTCGAAGATAATATCTGGATAAAGTAATGGAAATCATTTCAGGATTTGTAGTAGGTATATTGGGTAGCATGCATTGCGTTGGTATGTGCGGCCCAATAGCCCTAGCTATCCCACATAAAAGTACAAACAAAACATCAATAGCAATAGACAATATATTCTACAATGGTGGCCGAATAATCACTTATATGATACTCGGTACTATATTAGGACTTATTGGCTCTGCTATTAGCTTCTCTGGGTTACAAGAGAAACTTAGTATAGTTATTGGTGTGCTTATGTTAGTACTAACATTTGCTCCGAAAATGTTCAAAGTGTCTAATAAGGCAAACAACTTCTTTTATTCAGGAGTTGGTAAACTAAAGAGTTACTTTTCTAATTTCTTAAAAAGAAGAGGCAAACTTGCTCTTTTATCACTTGGTTTGCTAAATGGTCTTTTACCATGCGGATTAGTGTATGTAGCTTTAGCTGCATCACTTGGTATCGCTGATTATGCTAGCAGCATGGGCTTCATGGCAGGTTTTGGTATTGGTACTGCTCCAGCTATGTTTGCAGTCAGTTACTTAGGTATATTTGCCAGTGCTGGTGTCAGACAAAAATTCAACAAGCTAATTCCTTATGGAGTTGCAGTTGTTGCTATTTTGATGATTATGCGTGGTATGGCTTTGGGTATTCCATACATTTCACCTGTACTCCCCGATACTGTTAAGCAACCAGTCGAGAATTGTTGTCACTGATTCTAATTTTTAATAAATTCTCTTTGAATAATATTGTCGCTCTGAGTGAAGCGAAGAGTCTAGAAGATATAACGGTTTCACCGGGATTCTTCTTGTTACTTATTCAACTGAATCTTAGCGCTTCCAATTACGCCATCTAGGTTATATTTCAGAAAGTAAATCCCGTTAGGTAAATCACTCAAGTCAAGTCTAATATGCCTAGTATTAGGATCTAATACAAACATAGTTGAACCATTAATATCTACAAGAGATACTTCATCAAAATTCTTTTTCAATTCTATTTCTACATTTCCTTCAGTAGGATTAGGCGATAGCGAGATTAAACTTTCAACAGGTTGATCCTCAATACTTGTCTTTGTAGAAATAATATCACGGATTGCTTGCATTTTATAATTTCTATCAGGCTTAGTATAATCATCCGTCAAGCCCCAACAGCCATAGCGGTTATAAGATGAAGATAAGGTAAAGTGCATAGCTAAACCACCACCTATATTCTCCCAACCCTCTTGATAATTGTATTTTAGTACATTACCCATTTCTTCAGTTCTATGTGAGTTTATCAGATTATCAAGATTGTCAAGACCTCCACCAGATGGTACATGTGGACCACCTTCGTACGAAGTACACCCACCAACTAACCCCCAATCTTTTGCCTTATTAATGTGGTTTAGTCTATAAGTTGAAGTTTGTGCACTAGCCACTTGATTGCTAATATCAGCTATCATTCCATCATTTATAGTATTCAAATCATTAGAACTAGGGGAATCCGTCTGGAAGTAAAGAGCCGTACTAGTAGCATAAATATATTCCTTCGGCTCGCCGATATTGTCATTTATATAATTCAAATGAATGTCACTTCTACCATTATATGCGTGTTGTCCTGCTAATATCACTCGGACTCTATTGTTGATAGCGCCACTACCAAATACATTCCCAAACCAATTAGATAGTTCTACAGTTCTGCGTGCATAATTTTGGTCAAATGTAATTCCATAATAATCGGCCTCAGCTTT
>JAUHXN010000347.1 GCA_030426865.1 bacterium
GGAAAGATTCGAAGTTGATATGAAGTACTTCCGTGAATATAATATCACCAAATATGAAAAAAACAAGATAAATAAGAAAAGAAGTTACTGATGCTTTAAGTAAGACTTTTCTAAATGCTTTATGATCCAACTCGAGCATAATAGGTTGCAAGTAAAGGAATAGAGCTATGGGGTTAAGCATTACTATGAACGAGATAAGGAGTGAAAACATTTGTACTATGGGGTTTTGTTCTTTTGAATTATTCAAAATTATGTTATTTTGTACTTATAAACGTATTTACATTAATAAAATTTGAGGAGTTTTATGAAAAAACTAATGGCCCTAGTGGTTATAACTTTAGCAATGTCGTTGTTTATGTCTTCTTGCGATGACGAAGATGAGACGACTGGCCCTAGTGATATAGTGTTAGGTGAGATGTCTGCTACAGTAGGTGGAAGTGATTTCAAAGCTGGTAATGCATATTATTATAATTCATCGAACACAATAAGTGGTGGACAGCAAGTCGGAGGACTGACTAACTTAACAGATGTTAATACTATATCAGTTCAATTAGGTCAAATAGGTGGTTCACCTGAAGTGAAATCTTACACGGCGATTTGTTATTACCAAGAATCAAGAGGCATGCCTCCTACCAGTACTGTTAAATCTTGGAACGCAACTAATGGCACTTGCGAGATTACAGAAGTTACTGATGAGTATGTAAGAGGAACATTCTCATTCACAGGTACGAATGAAGATGATAATAGTACTAAATCTGTTTCAGGTAAATTCTATACTCCGAGACAATAAAAATTACATATTGACATTTAAGTATTAAGAAACCCAGCTTTTTAGCTGGGTTTTTTCTTTCTCATTGATTATCGTTGTTAATTTGATTATTTTTGTTTTTTGATTTTAATCAATTTGGGTAAATCTATGAGTGGTAAACTATTTCGTGGTACATATACAGCTATTGTTACGCCTTTTAATTCTGACTTGTCAATCGACTTCGACGCATTCAAAAAGCACTTGGATCACCAGATAGCCAATGGTGTAAACGGTATAGTAGTTTGCGGTTCTACTGGCGAATCAGCAACACTTTCAACAAAAGAGAAAGTAGCTATGTTCACTACGGCTATTGAACACGTCAACAAACGTGTACCTATCATAGCTGGCTCTGGCTCTAATAATACCCAAGCTACGATTGATCTATCATTAATCGCCAAGGAATTAGGCGCTGATGCTACTTTACTAGTAGCTCCTTATTACAACAAACCATCTCAAGAAGGGCTATACAATCATTACAGATTAATTGCTGAAGCCGTTGATATGCCTCATATTGTTTACAATGTACCAGGTCGTTCTGGAGTTAATATATTACCAGAAATTCAACTTCGATTAGCAGAAGAATGTGAAAACATAGTTGCTACTAAAGAAGCTTCGGGTGATGTAGAGCAGATTATGACAATGGTGCAACATGCTCCTGCAAATTTCTCTGTTTTGTCTGGTGATGATGCAATTACACTACCGCTTATTGCCTCTGGTGTAGATGGTGTTGTTTCTGTGCTTTCTAACTATGCTCCTAAAATGTTTTCAGACTTAGTGAACTTTGCTTTAGAAGATAAAGTAGCTGAAGCGAGAGAATTGCAATACAAATTACTAGATCTTATGAAGTTGAACTTCATAGAGCCAAACCCTGTACCTGCTAAAACAGCTCTACAAATGATGGGTATGATGGAAGATAGATTCCGTATGCCGCTTATGCAGATAACTGATGCTAGCCGTGAGAAAATGAAAAATGCACTACAACAAGTTGGACTAATCTAATTTTGATTAATAAAAATCAAGCTGAACTAGAGCAGATACTAGACGATGTAACTGCTAATGATTATGACAACGAATTAGAGATTTTATCTGATTTCGTAGAACAGTTAATACAATCTACTGACAAGAAAATAACTGGTGGTAGAGTCTGGAAACTAGTTCCGGAGAAGTTCGCCTATGTACTTCAGTTCCAAGCAGGCGAGATGCGTGAAATACCTTTAGGATTCACGAACTCACTTACAGATGAGTTATTCCACAAAGAACTGCTTTCGTTGAACAAAGATAAAGTTTTTACTAGCCAAGAATCAAATGAAGAATTAATAAAATTCGGAATAGGAAACTATGCAGGAGTGGGTGTTGGCGAAGTTATTCACTTACAATCAGGTAAGTATTTCGATTATTTACTGGGGTTCAACGCAGAGGAATTCAACGAAGAATTTTTCAATAATCTTAGGATAATTGCTAGATTAGCTACTATTGCAATTCGTGATTTATCTATCAAAAAGAAAGATGAAAACTACGGCAAGGAGCTAAATAAAGCAGGTGAAATACAACGCAATTTATTACCTGAACATTACACAGAGTTTCAAGATTATAAACTCTTTGGTGTATGTGTACCTGACCAACAAGTCGGTGGGGACTATTTTGATTATATTCGTAATAGTGCTAGCGATACAGAAGAAGAATCGCTAGGAGTATTGATATGTGATTGCGCTAGCAAAGGTATGCCCGCAGCAATCCAAGCGTTATTCGTATCTGGTGCAGTCCGCATGGCTATGGGTTTTTCCCCTAAGATATCTAATATGTTCGGTCGATTGAATAATATAATCAACAGGACATTCTCGCGTGAGAGATTCGTTACTCTATTTTACGGCGAGTTAACTCTCTCATCAAACAGAT
>JAUHXN010000348.1 GCA_030426865.1 bacterium
GGCGTTTCATTACGGTTGTTTTTGCAGGATTATTGCAATATGGATTATTGGTAGTCGGAGTTTGCATTTTTACAGTTCTGACCTTTATGCTAATAAGAGAAAATATAAAGAACAATTGATTAAAAAAACTTGCTATACACCCCTTGGCTAGTGGGAGCATCCTGCTCGTGGCCTCTAACAGATAACAAGTGTAAAGTTTGCTTACCATATAGATAAAGGATGACACTTTTCACAATATCCAAAACCAGCCAGATAACCCTATCATCATTAAAGATTTGCACTGTATTTCCATAAAATTACAAGCCCACTGCCTCCGCTGATGGCGCACATAGCGCGGCGTTGGCTACAATTTTAAAAGTTTCGTAATGCTATTTTTATAAATCTTTCCTATAGGAATTTGATGCTCCTTAATGTGAATCCGATTGCCTTGAATGGTCTCAATTTTATTTTTAGAAACAATAAAGGATTTATGAACTTGAATGAATTCATCAGAATCAAGTATGTCCAAAACAGCAGAAAGTTTGTCCCTGATCAAAATCTGACTTTCTGCTAAAATAACTTTGCAATAATTTCCCGCTGCTTCAACAAAAAGAATTTCGCTCAATCTAACTTGAACGTGTTTTTTGTCAGTATATAAAAAAACCTGTTCTTCCTGGCTATTTAGGTGAGATACTGTTTTCTGTATATTGCTTTTTCCTTTAGTAGTTTTATTGACGGCTTTTAAGAATCGCTCGAAACTAAAAGGCTTCAGCAAATAATCCACAACATCTAACTCATAACTTTCTAAAGCATGTTCTTTATAAGCTGTGGTTACAATAATTTTCGGAGAATTTTGGAGTGTTCTTAAAAAATCAAAACCCTTCAATTTTGGCATATTAAGATCCAGAAATATTAAATCTACTGATTGCTCTCTAAGATATTCTAAGGCTTCAATAGCATCATAGCAATGTTTAACAAATTTCATGTTTGGCAGCAGGTCACAATATCCTTTTATAATATAGTGAGCTATAGGTTCATCATCTATGATTAAATAAGTCATTATAACTTTAATTCTAATTGCGCTTTGTAAACTGAATTTACTTTAGTAACAAAATACTTATGCCTATCTGGATAAGATAATTGAAGTCTTCTTTTTAAATTTTTGAGACCGAAACCACCGGTATTTGAAATCTCGTCAGCATCGAAATTATTTTCAATTTTAAATGTCAGTTTATCATTGTGACTATTTAAGTCTATTGTTACATAAGCTTTATTAGTCATATTTTCCACTCCGTGCTTGAATGCATTTTCCAGTAAGATGATCAGTAATAGAGGTCTTATCTTTATACTATCATCAGCAACATCTGTATTAAACTGAATAGCGATCTCTTTATGATATCTCATTTTATGCAATTCAATATAATTCTTTAGATAAGATATTTCTTCAGATAAAGTAACCGTATTCTTTTCTCCCTCATAAATGCTGTAGCGCATTAATTCAGAAAGCTTTAAAATTAATTTCTTAGCCGCAGCCGTGTCTTTCTCTACAAGTCCATAGAGATTATTCAGCATGTTGAAAAAGAAATGAGGATTTACCTGACCTTGCAAATGAAGCAATTCATTTTTCCTGTTTTCATTTCTAATGCTCAAAAACGATGTAAATTGTTTAATAAGCCAAAGCAAACCGGCTACCAGAAGTAAAGAATAATATATAAGAACAATTACTCCAACAGTTGATGGATATTCCGCTAAAAAAACGACAGATTCATTACCAAGTACAATGAACTCATAGGTAGCAATGACCAATGGTACAAGAATAGTGATGAACAATATCGTCTTTAATAATAAATATTTATCTCTTCTAAAAATAGATATCATGCTACAAAAATAAGAGAATTAGAATGGCAGGAAACTAAGAGTGACCAACGTCGTTTCTATTGTTATATACCATACAAAAACCTAGATAAAGGTAATTGGAACTCTGAAGTAAACCCTTTGTAAATGTTTAATGTATGTACATCACAAAAAATTATGAGAGGTAGAACTGATGAATATATTTGAGGCTCAGCAATTAAAAAATGAACATTAAATCATTATAAATGAAGCTAAAACTCATACGCTATTTCAAGAATGTATTTGGAACGATTCTGGTTTTGTTAACTATAGGGATTGTTGTTGTAATTTCAATTAATGGAAGTTTAGAATACGGCACCAATCCATTGAACATCAATTTAGAAAAAGAAGGTCCTTATGTATTTTATGATACAGATAGCACTTTGAATGTAAATTATATAAGAGGAAATAAAACCGATGGTTTTTACCTAGATCAAACAAATTATTCGACTGATTCACCTATTCCCGTCAGCTGTAAATTTCCTTTAGATTCTTCTAGTTTTAAATTTAATCTTATTTCAGAATTTAAAACTCCAGCTACTACCTATTCAGACAATCATCCCATTTTAGCCATATCAGATATTGAAAGTAGCTATAAGGCTTTTCGAGATTTCTTGATCGCAAACAAAGTTATTGATGATCAATTAAATTGGATTTTTGATCAGGGACATCTTGTACTAGTAGGTGATTTTGTGGATAGGGGATATTCCACCACACAAGTGTTATGGTTCATCTATAAATTAGAACAGGATGCTAAAAAACAGGGAGGTCAGGTACACTTTATTATAGGAAATCATGAACTATATA
>JAUHXN010000349.1 GCA_030426865.1 bacterium
ATGAAAAACATGGAATAGCAGTTGGGAATTGGAGTAATATAATCGAAACTACAGATGGAGGGGAAACATGGAAACGTTATCCTGAAAGACCAGATATGGGAGGTGGTCGTTCAGAAGTAGCCTGGGCTGGTAGTACAGCAATATTTACTTCAGATAAAGGTGGAATATTTAGATTAGAAACTAAATCTGCTGTTGAAGAACTATCCTCAAACCAAAGAGTTAAAATTTATCAATCAGGTCATAATCTAGAAATTGCAATTAATGATGATACTTATTCTAATTATCAATTTCAGTTATACAATTCTTCTGGTCAACAACTACAATCAAATAAGTTGAACTCAAATTATGGTTTTGTATTTGAGACTGTACCAATTATTGACATAAACAATGGCGTTTATTTCTACACTTTATCAAAAAATGGTAGTATTCATTTCAATGGTAAGTTTGTTGTGGTGGAGTAACCTACACCGCAGTAAAGTAGTCGTGGGCAGTATCTTGATGGATCTGGAGAACTCCTGCCCTCATCATCCTTATCATCAGGCGTTCTGCACGGCGGCGCGATATATTCACCAACTTAGCAAAGTCGTTAACTGTAGCTCTTTCATTTTTCTCTAGGTATTCGAATAGTGCCTTTTCGTTGCGGCCTATTACTATCTTTACTCCGTCATCTTCTGCATAGTTCTCGTCCTTATTCAGGAACCGAAGAGCCCGAGCCATTTCGCTGCTTGCCATCACAGATTTTTCGCCTACTCTTATGTAAGCTCTTTTTATAGTCTGGCCTTGTTCGTTTTTGGTAAGTAAGTTTATAGGCTTGTTGGTGCTTTCTTCTATTTCGGCTACTACTAGCTCTAAACCCATTATATTCAGATGTGTAATTTTAGGGATAATTGGTGGTTCCAAATCAAAATCGCAAGCTGTTCTAATTAGCTCTGCTTCCGTTTTCTCACTCATAACTCCGCAGATAGTAGCATCATCATCCACCCCAACTATAAGCACCCCGCCCTTTGTATTGGCGAATGCGCATAGCTCTTTGGCTATTTTGTGGGTTTCTGTCAGTTTCCTTTTGAACTCCACTGTAGAGGTCTCACCACCCTCTATCAGTCGCATGAGTTTCTTTTTATTCATTTTCGGATTGTGTCCGTTTTTTTACAAAAGAACAAATTACTCTTAGTATTATTTTATTTCTCTTTAGTTTCTGTTGGCTCGTATTCACTACCGTCTGCATTTATCATTGGATAAAAAGTAGTTAGTTCACCACGTTTTATTTTGTTCAATTTCTTTTTACCTAAAGTTTTTTTGATTTGAGATATCCTATCGAAAAATAAAATCCCTTTCAGATGATCATACTCATGTTGTATAACCCTAGCTAATATATCATCTGCTTCCAGGGTATGTAGCTTCATATCTATATCAGTATATTGCACTTGTACAGCAGCTGGTCTATCTACATCTTCGTAATACTTAGGAATACTCAGACACCCTTCCTGATAAGTGGTTATCTCATCATCGAATGAAATTATAGTCGGGTTTATCATTACTATAGGAGTGTATTTTGATTTATCTTCGTTACCTGTATTTATATCTACTGTGTATATAGCTCGCCTATCTCCAACTTGATTCGCGGCAAGTCCTATACCGTCAGCATTGTACATAGTAGCTAACATATTGTCAGTAAATTCTTTCAGTTCTTGGTCAAACTTCTCTACTTTTTGAGCTTTTTCCCTTAATATTGGGTGAAAACAATTATATATTCGTAAAATAGACATATAAATACTTAAATTTCATTCGTAAATTGTAAAAAAATAAAGTTCAATATAAAAAAGTAAGACGATTAAAATGAAGATATTAGTTATTGGTTCTGGAAAAAGTGGTTTATCGGCAGCTTTATTGGCTATTAGAAAAGGACACAGCGTATTTATGTCAGAGCTGAACTCGAGTGCGGAAACTCCTGAACTAACGCAAAAATTAGAAGAAAATGGAATTGACTACGAATTTGGGAAGAATAGTCTAGAAGATTTAGATCAATACGATTTATGTATTACATCGCCAGGTGTACCTCCAAATGCTCCTATAATCAAAGAATTAGAAAATCTGAAAATAAAGATAATATCTGAAATAGAATTCGCTTACCTGAATCTATCGGCAAAAGTAAAGATAATAGGAATAACTGGAACTAACGGCAAAACTACAACTGCGACTTTGATGGCTCATATTATAGCACATTCGGGTAGAAGTGTAAAACTAGTTGGCAATGTAGGTTTACCTATGGCGGAAGTTGCTGACTCGGTTACTGAAGATGATATCTTAGTAGTGGAGTTGTCGAGTTACCAGCTAGATAGGATAGATAAATTCCGTCCAGATGTAGCAGTAATTATGAATATAACAGAAGATCATTTGTCGTATCATGGCAGTTATGAACAATATACGAAAGCAAAGTGGAAAATTACTTCCAACCAAATTGCAGATAATTTATTAGTTTTGAATTGTGACGATGAGATTTTAAACTCAATACTTGATAAAAAGCCACAAGTTTCTGGTGGGGAAATATTAGAAACTAAGGCAAATATTGGGTTTATTTCATTAGATAGCAGCAAAATAAATACTATGGGGGTATCCCAAGAAAACGGGAACATAGTATATCGATCACAGCAGCAAAAAGAGGAAATAATG
>JAUHXN010000350.1 GCA_030426865.1 bacterium
AGCTCTTAAGTCATCGAGAAATAGTGGATTAAGTACTTTCAGGATATTGGGCACCGATGTATAATGCATGCCAAGCTCTCCGCGTTCATCATCATCGGCCACTGCCTGTATCATAGAACCAAAAATATCTGGGTTGATTTCGCTCCAATCTAAATCCCCACACTCAATAATTATCTTTCGTGCTTCTTTTGTAAACTTTGGTGATACAATAGTGTCTCTAAATAAACCACCATTTACATATGGAAACTCTCTAAAATGTGATGCTTCTTTACTATTGTCTTCTGTATTAAGGACCTTGAAGAGTCTATCTAAAAACGTATGAGTATCACTACCATCTTTTTGAGTATGTTGCTCTAATGTATCTGTAAACATTCCCTCGATGGGAAATATATCTGTGTCTTCTGCAAAAAAGCAAAAGAGCAAACGAGATAGAAAGATATTTAAGTTATGACCTCCATCATCATAGATATTTGGATTTTCTGTAACTAATATATCATAGAGCTTCGCCATTTTATATGACGCTTTTCTATCTGCATAATTCTCATTTTTTTGAGCGTACTTTTCTTGTCCTGCCCAAGGTAAAAAGAAACCAAAGTGTTTATGTATTTCAAGAATAGGTGTGTCTAATGCTAACCCAGTTCTTATATCTTTTGCTAATAATGTTTTGTAATCTGTTACTATTACAAAGCGTGGATTGTGTTTTAGTGAATCTACATCTTTCGTTAATTCATCAATAGTATTTAATAGTGTTCCAGATTCAACCTCTTTAAAAAGCATTTTACTTTTATAAAGGACTTCACCTTCAACTTTAGATAAATTAAAATCTCCCTTTTTTAAACGTGTTATAGATGTCTTCGAGATACCGTATGCTTTCAGTAAATCAAATACAAATTCTTCTTTGTTGAAGTTTTCAACTAAAGCTATTACGTTCTTTTCTATTTGAGATGCGTTCATTAAATACTATAATTATGAAATCAATAATTCCTTTGGATTGACATTTAAAATTTTTGCAATCTCGTATAGGGTTTCTAAACTTGGTTGCTTACGGTTTTGTGCGTAACCATTAACTGTATTGAAACTCTTGCCTAATTGCTCTGCAAGCCATACCTGCTTAACTCCTCGTTCTTCGAGGACTTCTTTAATACGGTTCATAGGGAATTATTTTGAATGTTAAATATAGCATATACTTTGTATAAATACATCGTATTACGTTATATATTTTTAATAATGACCATCAATAAAAAAACCCAAATTAACCGATGGGTTGTTTTGGGTTTAATTGGATAATAATAGAGTTGTAGATTATGAGGCTACTGCAAATGCTTTTTGTTTTAGCTCATTAACTTCTTTAATGATATTGGCTTTACACCAATGCTCTTCTTTAATACCAGGAATTGCTCCAATACCATCTACAAATTCTTCTTCCATAATCTTTCTTATTGCAGGAATATATTCTTTAGTAGATGCAATACTGTCGTGTATGGTGTGAATAGATGCTTTTGGCAATTCTTTTGAGACACGCTTTGCAATTCTATCTATAAATAAATTGCTTTCTATACGTTGCAGTATGCGAGGAAGTATAGTATGGTCATATTCTTTTATGCCATAAAACACTTTATAGACTTCTGGAAACAACTCCTCAAATAGTTTCACAAACTTTGATTTAGAGTGTACTTCTGAAAACATAAACTTGAATACGTTACGTTTAACGTCTCCTCTGGACTCAATATACACACCTAACTCCTGATGTATCTTTTCTCTTAAACTCTCGTAGAAATTACCCTTAATAGCCAATCTGAAGTATTCCTGAAACCTTATGTTTAAAGGGCTATCTTTAAAAAGTCCTAACATAATGTAAGAGGATTTACTTAAATTATATTTAGTTATTTTAGAGTTTAAACTATCAACCTCTAAAAAGGGTTGATTAGTTAAACGTTTATATATTTCAATAGGATTATCAAAGATGATGTCGACTTTTGCACCATCTCCATAGCTTCTTATTAAATAATTAGTAGATAAAAGTTTTGTGCTCAAAAAAACTTGGCTGTTTTTTAAATCGAGTGCATACAACTCTTCGCCATTGTAGGTAACCGCATTTCTGTATATGCTATTCATATTTGTCAGTACAGAATGATAACGCAGTACATTGTTATCTCGACGAGGTTGATTTAATGCTTCTTTAAATCTCCCAATAGAACCAAGAGCAAAGTCTTTCTGTTTTAGTGGACTTTTTTCTTCGCCAGTAATTATATTAATATCTCTTAACTCTGGAAATTCTTGTTTGATATTAAATATCTCATTCATTGCCCAAACACATATTTCTTCATCAATTTGTAGCTTGTCATCAAACCATTTTGAGAGATAAGTATACGACCTGTTTTGAGATTTTATTCTGTTGATATAGTTAATCAGCTTTTTTCTAATAGACCTATCACGAAGAGTTAAAGGCGATTTTACTATTGGTGTGTCATAGGCTTCAACAAATTTGTAGCCTTTACTTTTATTACCGACTTGGTAAGAATCATTACGCTCAACAATTTTCAAGTCATTTATAAAATACTCCCAATAGTCTTTATAATTATGTACCATATCTTGCATCATTTGTGTAATAAAGGAATAGATCGAAGGAAAATTACTGGATCGTTTCTTCAATTCTTCCACAAAA
>JAUHXN010000042.1 GCA_030426865.1 bacterium
AAAGCACGCTGAAATAGCAGCAGCAATGTCTCTCGAGGCACTAATGGCAAATATGAAACCATATAATAAAAAATTACATGAAGTACGTGGATTCCAAGGAGCTGTGAAAAGTGCTATTTCTATCAGAAAATGTTTAGAAGGAAGTGATTTAATTACCGGAAAAATAAAAACTAAAGTACAAGATGCATACTCTATGAGATCAAGTCCTCAAGTAATAGGTACTGCTAGAGATGCGATAAGATGGGCCCAAGAACAAGTAGAAATTGAATTAAATGGTGTTGGTGATAACCCAATATTCTTCCCTGAAGATAATGAAGTTCTTTCAGGAGCAAATTTCCAAGGTTCACCAGTCTCATTACCTATGGATTCAGCTGGAGCAGCAATTACTATGGTTTCTGTTCTTTCAGAAAGAAGATTAAATAGACTGTTAAACCCAGCTCTTAGTCAAGGGTTACCAAGTTTCTTGACAGATAAAGCTGGACTTTATAGTGGATTAATGTTAAGTCAATATACTGCTGATACTTTGATTGTTGAACAAAGAATGCTTTCTGCACCTGCTTCTGTTCAGTCCATACCAGCAGCCGCAGATCAAGAAGATTTCGTTTCAATGGGAATGAACACTGCATTGAAAAACAAACAAATTTTAGAGAATGCACACAGCATTATTGGAATTGAGTTCTTTGCAGCTGCCCAGGCTTTAGATTTTCGAGATTTTAAAAATGGTGATGGTGTTTCAAAGGCATTTGAAGTTATAAGAAACCATATCGAATATTTAGACGAAGATAGACCATTATATAATGATCATAATACAATTACAGATTTAGTAAGATCTAATGAAATTTTAGATGCTGTTGAGTCTTTTGTAGGCGATTTAGACGTTGAGTAATCTAAAAACAGATATAATTAATTATTTAGAGAGTCAGAAAGTATATGGAAACAATATATTTTTTGAAGGTGATGGTATTGAATTTAAAATAGATAAGGACTTAGTATTAAAGAATATGGCAAAAAAACAATCACCAAATAAAAATATAAAAGAATCTTCGAAAGAATCTACTATAAGTAGTAAAATTAAACATGAAATTAAAGAAGAAAATGGTAACTCTAATTCTTTCATTGCAGATGAAAATTCAGTCAATAAGAATTGGAGAGATGCAAAATCATTAGAAGTACTTTATAATGACATTCATAATTGTATGAGGTGTGAACTAGGAGCAACAAGAAATAAGTTTGTTTTTGGAAAAGGTGATCCGAATGCTGATTTATTAATAATCGGTGAAGCTCCTGGCAGAGACGAAGATCAGCAAGGTGAGCCATTTGTTGGTAGATCTGGTAAATTATTAACTAGTATTCTTGAATCAATACAACTTTCAAGAGATGACGTTTTTATTGCAAACATTCTGAAATGTCGTCCACCGAATAACAGAAGACCATCTACTTCTGAAGTTGATACTTGTGAAGTATATTTACATAAACAAATTGAGATTTTGAATCCAAAATATATTCTAGCTCTCGGACTTACTGCAGCAGACACATTACTAAAAGAAAAGTGTATTATGAAAGATATAAGGGGGGAAATAATGGATTACAGAGGTAAAAAATTAATGATTACCTATCATCCTTCAGCACTTCTAAGAAATCCGAATCTAAAAAGACCCGTTTGGGAAGATATGAAAAAGCTCAAAGGTTTATTAACAGAATAATAACTCTATTCATATCTAAGAGCATCTATTGGATCTAAGCTAGCAGCTCTGAATGCTGGATAAAGACCAGATATTAACCCAAGAACTGTTGTAATTGATATACTAATAATGATCCAATCCATAGGGATTGACACTTTAAGACCTAAGAAGTAACTAATTACTGAAGACATTATAAAACCCAGGGATATTCCAATTAATCCTCCAATAAGTGTAATCGTCATCGTTTCTACAAGAAATTGCATTGTAATCCAAAACCTTCTGGCACCTAATGCTTTTCTTAAACCTATTTCTCTAGTCCTTTCTTTTATTGCAACAAGCATTATATTAGTAATACCCACTCCAGCAGCCGCTAAAGCAAAAAATCCTGCTAATAGACCAAAGTAAGTCAAGTAACCAGTTAAACCCGAGAATTGTTGTGTAATTGATTCATTCGTTTCTATTTCAAAACTATTATCATCACCTGGTTGATCACTTCTTAAAGTTCTCAAAGCTCCAATAGTTTCATCTAAAACATAAGGAAAAGATTCCTTGTTAAATGCTTTTACACTGATATCCAATGATTCCCACCAATTACTATAATATTTATTAAATCTTGTAATTGGTATAATTACTTGATTATCTTGACTTTTACCTAATATAGCACCTTTTTCATCTAGTACTCCTATTACTTCAAATTTTTGATTCCCTATTTTAATATTCTTACCAATTGGGTTTATCCCATTGAACAACTTATTATAGACATCATTTCCAATTACAGCGACATTTCTATCAAACTCTACATCAGCTTCAGTTATAGATCTACCTATTGGTACATCTCTATCATTTATATTAAAATAAACTTCGTTCGTACCCTGTAGTGTCACGTCTGGATCTGTTTCAAATTCAGAGTATTTAATTATCATATTACTCTGGTTTGATTCCACACTTACAAAAGCTAAGTCTTCTATTTTGTCTTTTAGTTTAGAATATTGTTTGAAATCTATTCTTTCTCTTCTTCTGTACTTTCTCCAAGAATCCCTACCAGTCTGAACTGACGGTGTTCTCGAAATTTTAAATGAATTTTCTCCAAGATTTGCCATTTCAGTTTCAACAGTTTCATCAAATGAAGAGACCAATGACCCGGAACCCATAATTGCAAATACGCCAATAGCAACACTCAATAAAGTTAAAAATGATCTCAACTTATGTATAAATATTGAGTGGATTGCCATTCTTATGCTTTCAAATAAATTCATTAATCAAACCTCAGAGCTTCGACTGGATTTAATCTTGCTGCTCTAATTGCTGGTATCAAACCTGCAAGTATTCCAACAAATACTGAAACTAAAGTAGCAATAATAAATAATTCAGTCGGTAGAACTGGTAATAAAAAGCTGACTTCAGGAAAGTAAGTTGGAAGATAGGTTGCAGCCAAATAAGCAATACCAGAACACATTATTAATGATAAAATAGCTCCTAATAAACATAAAAATGAAGATTCAACAAGAAATTGAAGCCATATTGAACGTTTTTTGGCTCCCAAAGATTTTCTTATTCCTATCTCTTTAGTTCTTTCAGTTACAGTTACAAACATAATATTCATAATACCAATAATACCTACTATAAATGCTAAAGATGTCATAACTATTCCAATCATATAAACATTTAGCCTTAAAGTCTCTATAGATTTCTCAAATGCTTTAGTTTCATTTATAGAAAAATCGTTTGGTTCATTTGGTTTGAGATTTCTAATTATCCTCATTAATCCTATCGTTTCAGTCCTAACTTCATCTAAGTTATTTTCTAAACCTGCTTTGATTCCTATAGACATGGATTTCCTATCTACATTCCAAATCCCTGCATATTTTTTTAAAGGTAAAAACATTTGTCTATCAATAAAATCAACGAACATTGTTCCACGCTTTTTTACTACACCAATTACCCTAAGGGGTCTTCCATTTAGTTTGATAGTCTTCCCTATTGGGTCTTGTCCTTTAAAAATAGTTGAATATACTAAATGTCCTATGACTATAACATTAGACCCGTATTCTTCTTCAAACTCATTAAAATATCTACCTAATAACAAATTACCCACAGGAGTAAATGCATTTTCTGCAGTAGTGCCTACAGCTGTCATTCCTTGATAGGTTTCACCATCATATTCAATGGTTGTACCCCATTGATTGATATTAGGTATTACATACTCGGCAGTTCCGTGTAACTTTCTTAATTGTTCAGCTTGTTTCAGTGAAATATTTTTTCTATTTCTAACATTACGCCAATTATCGCCTCCAGTCCAGTCCCATTTATCTATATATAGCATATCTGTTCCAATTATTGAGAACGTATCTTGCATTGCTTTATCTAGACCACCTAAGAGCCACCCCATCATTATAACTATAGAGATACCAATTACTACACCCAAAGAAGCTAAAAAAGCTCTAAGTTTATTTGATCTTAAAGCTTCAAAGGAAAGTAGTATAGATTCTTTTATCTCGTAGAGCATATTTTTTAGTTAAAATTTACTTGATTGTGATTTAATTCATCTGACTCAATTAACCCATCTCTTAGTCTTATTATTCTTTTTGCATGAAGTGCAATTTCTTCTTCATGAGTTACAAGTATTATCGTATTCCCAGATTCCCATAGATTCTGGAATAATCTCATTATATCTTCACCAGTTTTAGAGTCTAAATTACCTGTAGGTTCATCTGCTAAAATAATAGAAGGTGACGTTACTAATGCTCTTGCAATAGCAACTCTTTGTCTTTGACCACCCGATAATTCATTCGGCTTGTGTTCCATTCTGTCTTCTAGTCCAACACTTTTTAATGCGGCTTCAGCTTTTTCAATACGATCATATTTTTTTACACCCGAATAAACTAAAGGTAATTCGATATTTTTTAGTGCAGAAGCTCTTGGAAGTAAATTAAAAGTTTGAAAAACAAAACCTATTTCTCTATTCCTAATTTCTGCCAATTCATTATCATTCAACTCACGAACGTTAGTATTATTGAAAAAATAAGTACCAGAACTTGGAGTATCTAAACATCCAAGTATATTCATAAGGGTAGATTTACCTGATCCAGAAGGACCCATCAAAGCTACATATTCATTCTGATTTATTGAAACTGTTATATCACGAAGTGCATGCACTAATTGTGAGCCCATTTGATATACTTTACTTATATTTCTAATATCAATTATAGGTTTAGACATTATTTTTTACCAGCTCTTTTCTGACCCATACTACCATTTTCTTTAGTTATCTTAGCTCCATCATAAAGCTCTTTACTAATAGACGAAAAACTTCCTGTCACTATTTCTTCATCTGCCTTTAGACCAGTTTTGATTTCAATATAACCTTCATCACTTATGCCTGTTTCTACATTCGCAGAAATAACTTTCTTACCATCAACAACAAATACTATTGACTGAGGTTTATCATTTGAATTATCTTTATCCGCATTGACTTTTCTTATTTTAGACTTACTTTCATCACCCATTGCATCCATACCTAATCTAACAGTAACGGATTGTAATGGCACTGCAATAACATCATAATGAGTTTCAGTTTCTATATCTACATTACAACTCATACCTGGACGCATTTTAGGGTCCAAATCAAGTAATCTAATTTTTACTTCAAAGTTAGTTACTTGATCTTGTGAAGATTGTGCTGAAATTTTAGCAGAATGTCCTATTTCTTTTACTATTCCTTTAAATATTTTATCAGGAAATGCATCAATCTCTATACTAGCTGTATCACCTACGTTAATAAGGACGATATCATTTTCATCAACATCAACTTTCGTATTCATTGTAGAAAGATCTGAAATACGCATCATTTCAGTACCTAGGTTTTGAACTGTCCCTAATACTTTCTCCCCTACTTCAATATTTAGTGCTGTAACAATACCATCTATTGGAGAAACTATTGTAGTTCTTGATGCATTCTGTTGAATTTGCTTTAAAGAAGCCTTTGATTGATTATATCTTGCTAATGCATTTTGATATTGACTTCTTGTTTGGTCTAAAGTAGTTTTAGATCTATCTAAGTCTTGTTTTGCAACGTATTCTTTTTCATATAAATCTCGCATACGACTAAATTCGTATTCTGCTCTTTCAAGAGAAGATTTCTGATAATCAATATCAGTTTTTGAAGCATCAAGAGCAGCCTGATATTGTTCTAATTGTGTTTGAATAAGGTCTGGTTTTATTCTAGCCAGTAATTGACCTTTTTTAACAGTATCTCCTTCCATAACAGGCAAAGCTATAATCTCGCCACTTGCTTCTGAAGAAATTTTTACTTCAGTCTCAGGATGCAAATTACCTATAGCATTAACTTTTTGAGTAATAGTACGAAGGCTTACTTTATCAGTTCTTACAGGGATATCAACTGTTTTATCTTTAGATAAAAAATATCCAACAGCAGCAATAGCAGCTATAATAAGAATAATTAGAAATATTATTTTTCCTTTAGATTTTTTCTTTGCCATTTGTTATCCTAGTAATTTTTAATGTTTTCTTTATAATATACTGCTGTATTTGTAATCATATCATGTAAAGCCAATCGTTTAACCCCTAGTGTAAATAGAAAACCAATTAAAATAATTACAAGAATTATACTAGATATACCTTGTAAAAACTCTAATGATAATAAAATACCTAAAACTGAAAAAATTGAGTTTGCATGTTTAATTAAATATCTATTTAATAATTGTGATGTATTAGCTTCTTTTCTGTTTGAACTTGCAATTTTAATACTTAATAACATTTTACCCACGGAAGCTCCAAATAATACTTCCGTTGAATAATAAATTAAACCTATAATAACTGCAATTAAACTAGAGTCTTGCATAATTACAGATAAAGCTTCTAGATTATTTAAAGGATTTTCAATTTTTATTATTTCCTCAAAAACACCAGTAATACCCATTACTATAACACCTATTATGGTATTAAAAACGAAATCTATTATAAACGCACCGAACCTACGACCAAATCCGACTCTATATCCTAACTCGTAGTCATCACCGAATTGATTTCTCATGTATTCGTCATGCTCTTGTGTTCCTTCTTGTGGAACATTTGGAAGATTGTAATTATCATTCATATAAGTTTTTCCTTATTGTTCAACACCAATTGAATTTAGAAGTTCTTTTTTTGCTTTAAAATAATTGTAAACAGCATTTACTTTGTTTAGTTGAGAGTTAATGAATTGAGCATTGGAAGATTGTAACTCTAAAACAGTCGCTGCACCTACTCTATATCTTTCTTTTATACTTTCATTATTCCGTTGCGACGATATAAGTGATTTATCAGAAACAATTAATTGCTTTTGAGATATTTCTAAGTTTAATAAAGCCGTTTTTACTTCATTTCTTACTTGATTCTCAAGTCTCATTTTTTCAATTTCAGCTTGTTTTAACTGCATTTCTGCATTCTGAACCTGTTGATCTGTTCTGAAATTATTAAATATAGGTACACTTAGATTTAACCCTAGGGCAAAATTTCCTCTATTACTAAATTCGTCAATTTCTGTATTTGCCCATGACCACCCTGTAGAAGCAGAAATATTCGGATAATAATTCCCTTCTGCCGCATTTTTTGCTGCTTTCGCTGCGTTTCCACTTAAGTCAAATGATTTGATATCATACCTATTGTTTAAAGCTTTTTTAACTAATTCGTCTTGATCTTTGTGATTATTATAGAAACTCTGAACTTCTTTATCAGTTACATCCGAAGGTATACTATTTATGTCAAATTTCACATCCAGATCTGGAGCTAGTCCCATTAGCATAAGTAAGCTTGCCTTAGATGTAAAGTGATTATTTTCTGCTGTCAGTAAGTCATATTCTAAATTACCAAGCTCAGCCTCTTGTGAATAAATTTGAGGTAGTGCAGAGACTCCAGCTTTATATTGTGCTTTCATTTTCTCAAGATCATTTTTGCCTAGTTCAATGTTTTCCTGTCTAATCCGAACTATTTGTGAGTTTCGTATAACCTCAGTATATGCTCTATAAACCTGTATTTTTATGTCCCTTTTGATTTGCTCTACGTTCATTTTAACAGATTCTAAATTATCTTTTGAAGAAGAGTAATTATATTCTCGACTGAATCCGTCAAATAAAGTTAATCTAGCACCTGTGCTTGCGTTATATCTATTGGGGTTTTGATTAGATTCGATAACTCTGTCTCCAAAGACAAGTGACTGACTAAGATTGTTTAGTTGTCTGTTATAACCAATATTAGCAGAAATAGTTGGTAAATACTCTCCAAACGAACTTCTAAGACCAGCTTCTGCTACGTCTATTCTTTCTTTACTTATAAGTAAATCAAAGTTCTTTTCAAGAGCTATATTTATACAATCATCTAAGGTTAGAGTTGCACCTGGCCCAGATATTTGAGAAAAAAGAGTAAGTGGTAGAAATAGAAAAAGTAATAAAAACTTCATTAAACTCGCCTAATATTTTTAACTGCTATTACGTAATTCAATTTTTTTTGTTTCATATTTATCTTGGTGTATATGTCTTCTTTGCAGAAGTATAGCCATTCTTTTCAACTAATTGTATTTCAATACTATTGATTGGTTTATCAAGTCTTTCACTTTCAAAGGTTTGAAATTGATAACCATCATCAAAATAACTTTTACCTAAAATATCATTGAATTTTAGATTAGCATTATTCTTCACTTTCTCTACATAATTTTTATTTCTTTGTAAGCTAAAAGTCTTAGTTTTGAGTATTATTCTATTGTCTTTGATCTCTATGTATTCTACAACTGCCCTAGGCTTTCTTTTTACTGTTAAATTGTAACTATCTAGCCTTTTATTTTCTACATATCTAGTAAGTGTAACATTTGATTCAAGCATACTTGCATCGGGAGTAAAGTAAAATTGACTATTGTTATATCGTTTCTCGAAATTATTTCCAGATTTTATAATTGTATATGAATCTAAAGTTGTACTAGATTCTAATCTTGTGTTTAAATTATAGTTTTCACCAATATACATCACACTCGGTATATCTGGAGCAACCCTTGGTGAGGGTATGACCATAAAATCGAATGAGAATTCAGAATCATCTGCCTTTCTCCTAACTTTTACAACAACTTTCATAGTATCGTAAGTAGGTGACATTCCAGAGAATACGAAATTATTTCCTTCTGATGATTCGAATCTAGCTGTACCTCCTAGCAATGAGTCCCCTCTAATTGTTACTTTAGGTGGACCAACTAAATCATCTATTGAAGAGATATTATAAATTCTTGCATAATTTATCCATTCATTATCAGCAAATGTAATTATAGGGTTTTTACTGACTTTTGCATCCATTTCAGATAAATTTGTTGGAATTGATATTGCTGAGTTCAAATAGTTAAAATCATTAGCAGTTGAATCGAATTGATTATTTACTAAATCAGGATTAATAACTTGATTAAGAAATAAGGTGTTTAATGTAAATTGAATAGAAGAAGTTTTCGATTGTCCATTCTTCTCAATGAATGCAGTAAGCTTAACTAAATATGTTGAGTTATAGTCAAAGTTAAAATCAGGATTCCATTTGAAATTAATATATTTCTCTTGTAAGTTTTCAGTTATTTGAAATTGTTCTTTGGAATTGTTTAGCTCATTTATTTCGACTGTTTCTCCCCTATTAACATCACTTATTGTATATGTGAAATCAATATTATCATAATTGCCATCAAAAAATACTTTATTAACAGAATCGAACTTTACTATGTTATTTCTTCCATCTTTCTTGAGCATTCTTAAATTAAGAACAGTTCTCTCAGGAACTAGCCTTAATTCTATTTTCTTAGAATCATTTTCTATTTCATCACTTTTCTTGCTATCAGGTAGAATTAAAATAAGAGCAGCAAGATAAAGTATAAAATAAATCTCTACTTTAGTCCTTTTTTTCTGTTGTGTCATTATTTCTGACTCTATCGATTAGCAAATTTTCAATTTCTCTTCTTATCTCAAATCTAATATCTTTTTCTCTGATATTCTTTGTGGACTCAGATAATGATTCTATCTGAACCCTTAGATTTTCAAGTTGTTCATTAGTCTGACGTATATTTATGATGAATTCATCTGATGGTGAGACTGCTTTTGAAATATTATTAGTTGCATCAGCTAATTTATTTATTAATTCAGCTTGACTATTATTGAAATTTTTAAGTTCTAGACTAACATCTTCTAATTTACTTACTGCTGTTGCGAAATCAGTTCCAATTTCACCTATCTCATGAATTAAAATGCTTTCTTCTGACTCTCTATCATCAGTAATCAAATCTTCGTCTGGAGAAAAGAGCATTACAATAAATATAATTAATAGCATAGTTGCTTCAAAAATAATACTTGCTATTACCAACTCTGTTGAAATAGCGTCTGAAAACTTTCTAACACCTATTAAAACTAGAAGAATTGCAGCACCGAAATAAACAAATGAATTTATTGTAGAATAAAAATGTCTGTTTACTATCTCTTCAATCCATAACGTAGTACCTTTCCATGCACCAAGTCTATGTAATATAGTGACATCTGTTTTAACAAATTTACTTGGATTTTTCTCAAACACACATACTTTCCAACAAATTATTAAAATCATCAATCCAGAAAGCTCATTTTCGTATTTAAGCTTTTGGTATAACTCATTTAAAAATTTTCTCCCATCGAGCGAAGTAAGAGTTTCAATTTTCTTTTCCATTTCTAAGTCTTAGTTTTTATTAAATTTATAATACCTACAACAAAAAACAAGCCATTTGCAAACCAGCCTGCAATAATTGGATTTAATCCAGTTCCAAGTACAACTGCTTGACTTACTTTAGTGAAAATCAGATAAAGAAATGATATTACTAAAGCCGCACCTATTTGGACCGCAATACCTCCTTTCTTTTTGACAGAGGCAAAAGGAACACCAAATAATACTACAATTATATTTGCAATAGGAAAAGCGTATTGACCATAATAATCTGTCATTTCTAAATCTACGTTTTTCCCCCCATTTTTTAATAAGGTAAGATATGACTTCAATTCATCAAAAGTCATTTCATCAGTAGATCTTTTTAAATCAATTATTTTTTCGTGTGTTAATATAAGATCAATTTCCATAGAATCCATTCTAGTTACAGATTCAATATTCTTTGAATTGAATTGTCTAATTAAAACTTCCTTCATCATCCAATTATTAGAATCCGGATTCCACGATATTGATTTTGCTTCTATTGATTTCTCTAGTCTTGGAGAGCTGATATTTCTAAAGTATTCAATTCCAATTTTAAAACCTTTCTTTTGGCTACTGTTATATGATTTCATATGTAGATTAGCTTTTGGGGACTCTCGGAAATATAGATCGTAAATAGAACCAACACTACTGCCTTTATTCATAAACTCACGTTCTATATCATTTTTAGCTATATTTGCTTTCGGAACTATCCAACCATTGAAGTAAAGGTGAACTCCACTTACTAAAAAACTAAATATCATTAGTGGAGCCATGAATCTATATAGACTTATACCTCCAGATTTAATAGCTGTGATCTCATTAAGTCCTGAAAGTCTCCCTACTGTAAATAATGTAGAAAGGAGCATAGCAACTGGTACTAATAGTTTCAATATCTCTGGAAAAAAATAGAAATAATATTCAGCTATTTTAAGAATGCCCATACCAATGTCTAAAAACTCTTCTAGATTTTCAATCATATCCACAATTAAAAAGATAGCATACAAGGCTACAAAAGAAAAAAGTAAAGTAGTTATAAATGACTTTATTACGTATCTATCTATTATTCTCATCTTTTAAATGTCTCTTTTATAAAATTGCGCGTATCGGGTATAGCTCTAAAAATATCAGAAATCGGAAATCCAAGTTGCTTTTTTACAATATACAAACTAGAAGTTCCAATAATAACATAATAAATTACAATGCCTAATGAAACGAATTGAAATTCATTATAATAAGCGATTACAAAAATAGATATTAGTGAAGTAATAGCAGCAATAATACTTATATAAACTACCGATTTTATTTTATTAATAGCCGTTAAAATCATATTAAGAGAAGCAAATGGTAGAAATAAAGATGCAAAAAGCATTATCTTAAAATAACTTGTTGCTTCATGAAATTTATGAGGTAGAAAATTATATATTAGAAAATCAGCTACACCTAATTGTAGAATTATAAATATTGTAATATTAAGTACCAAGATAAAAGAGGTACTTTTCGTCATTATGCTTCTAACTTTCTCTTTATAATCAATATTCTTAATTGCAGATGGATATACTAATGCAGAAACTCCATCAGATAATTGTTCGAATACTTTAAATAATGTTTTTGCAGAGCTGTATAAGCCAACTATTTTTATACTTTCTGTTGAGTTAATAGCAAATGAAATAGCGTAAACATCTAAATATTTAACTGATGAGTAAAATATAGCATGTACTGTCCAAGGAACTGCAAAGTTCAAATACTTTTTAAATGTAATTTTTCCTTTGAAACCAAAACTTGATTTTCTAATTAATACAATTGTTGAATAAATACCAGAACTTATTCCTCCAATTAGATACGATATAATTAAATCACTAAAGTATAAAAAGTCTGTTGTGAAAATATAAAAGATAATAACAGAAGTCATTACACCAAAATTCACAAAATCAATAATAAATGATTTTTTATAATCTAAGTCTCTTGCTAAAACCTTATAAGCAAATGTTCTTGGAATAACGAATACAGATATTAAAGGTAAGAAATACGAGACTTCAATAAAATCATCTCCACCTAACAGTTCTGCAAAGTAATGTCTAAATAAAAATAGAATAACCGGAATAATAAATAGAAAAAATGACTGCAACAACATTGCGATACTATTTAGTTTGGGTCTATCTTCCTCCTTTTTCCCAAATTGTATAAGTCCCTGTAAAGAAAAAGAGTCTGATACACTTGCTAAGTAAGTTATCAATTGAGTAAAGAGAAAATACAATCCATAATTATATGGGTCTGTGTGACCTATAATAATTAGATTTACAAGTCCCCAAATCAAATATATTAGTCTATTAGCAAATGACCAGGAAATTTTATCTAGATGATCTTTAACTCTCAAATTCTACTCTATATCTATGAGTAATACTATTTTTTAATGAAGATAGTACGATTTTATTGGATTGTTGTTTAACTCCATAACAAGGTGAATATTCGTATTTTTCTATACTTATATTAGCATCTTGTGATTCAAAATAAAGTGTCATATTCTCATTCCACAGTTTATACACATTGTTTTCCACATTTTCTATACGAATGCTTGGAAACAAGTGGATATTAACAATTTTATTTAACTCACTATTATAATTGTCCGTTACAGATATTATCTTAGAATCATACTTTACAGTTCTTTTGTAAACTTTACCTTTATAATCAATACTACCTGATATATTATTATCCTCCATTATTTCTAATACTGGATTAGAATTATTCGTATTCAACCAGAACATATCATCATTATTCGAAAATGAAAATTCATTTTGTTCGGTATCAGATACCCATAGAACATTATGGGACTTAGTAGATCGGAATAAATTTCTGTACTCAAAATCAGAAGTATAACAATATGATCCTATGTCAACTATAATAGGTTGTTTATCTAAATACAATTGATAAGATAAATTGTCATTATGATCGTGACCACCTTTTCCATTTTGACCGAGTTTTCCACACTTAAATAACAAGTCAATTCTATCATATTTACTTTGTATATAACCGAAATCATTATAGGTATATCTGTTATCAGTTTTATAGTTGTTTTCTATAATTTTTTTTAAAGAATCATAAGTACTTTTTTCAGAGTCTAAAACTTTCCAATAAAATCCAGAATCATTATCACCTATTTGAGGTGGTGTAT
>JAUHXN010000351.1 GCA_030426865.1 bacterium
AAGCTGGGATGGATTTTATTATCTGTGATCACCATGAACCTGGTGAAGAACTCCCTTTAGCATACGCTATACTTGACCCTATCAGAAAAGATTGTGAATACCCATTCAAAAGTTTGGCTGCTTGCGGAGTTGTGTTTAAACTAATTCAAGGATTAGCCCAGACATTAGGCATACCTGAGAAAGCATACGAGTACCTTGATTTTGTTGCTATGGCTAGTGCCGCAGATATGGTACCTCTTATTGGAGAGAATAGAACTCTTGTTTACTATGGTTTAAAACAAATTAATGAAAAGACAAGACCAGGTCTTAAAGGTTTAATACACTGTACTAATTTAAAAATTGGTTCTATTACTGCTACGAATATTGTTTTCGCAGTTGCTCCTATTATCAATGCAGCTGGTCGGATGGGTGAAGCTCTGAGGTCTGTCAATATGATGATACAAGATGATGAAATTCATGCTTTTCAAATAGCTCAGCAACTAGAAGACGAAAATAGAAAAAGAAGATATATTGATCAACAGACATTTGAAGAAGCTATTCCACTTGCTGAGAAACAGCTTCAAGATGGTGCTAGATGCTTGGTTATTCATCAATCTCATTGGCACGCGGGTGTAATTGGTATTGTTGCTTCTCGGTTAGTTGATAGATTTAATGTTCCTACTATTCTTATGACTACGATCCATGGTTATGCCAAAGGTTCTTGTCGTAGCCCTAACAATTTCGATATTTACTCTGCTCTAAAAAGAGCTTCACATCTGTTAATAGAGTATGGTGGTCATCGTCATGCTGCTGGTCTAACTCTAGAAGAGTCTGATGTACCAGAACTATTAAAGATAATAAACTCCTGTGCAGATGAGAATATATCATCTGATATGTTAACTCACGAGATGGAAATAGATTCGGAACTAAAACTAAATGAACTTTCTCCTAATTTTATCTCATCGCTTAATAAGTTTGCACCATACGGTTATGCTAATTATAAGCCAATATTTTTCTCGAAGGGAGTAACATCTTCCAATGGAGTGAAAATAGTAGGACAGAACAACCTCAAGTTTAGAGCATTCCAAAATAATTTTGCGATAGATGCTATTGCATTTGGATTAGCAAATAAATATGATATTGTAACAACAGGAAAACCATTTAAAATACTCTATAACTTAGAGATAAATACTTTCAATGGACAGAATACACCTCAACTATTTATAAGAGATATAAAGCCACAAGATTAGAATGATAGCTATTGAAAAAGCACTTTCTTTCGAAGAGGATATAAAACTAAAACTAAATGAATTCGAAAATACTCATACGTTTCGTACTTTACAAGCGTATGATATTTTCAAACAAATAGTTAATACTGCTGTAATTGATGAGAAGTCGCACTTCTCTGGCATACATGCGAAGTTGCTCTACCTTTATAATAAATTGAATTTGAATCATGATTTGATTGACAAATTCAATAATTACAGGAAATATATAAGCAAATTAATTACAACTCCTACACTTTACTGTTCTAAAGAAGATATGGAATCATCTTTCCGTATTGCACTTGTCTTACTCGATGTTACTTCTAATGGAATTACAGACACAGACCTAAAGAAATTTCTAACAGAAGAACCGATTCTTACCTATGTTGATTCACCAATAGCTGACTATAAATCCTTCACGTTAGTTGTAACTGCTAAAAGTAAAGTAGAAGATGAGAATAAAATAATATTTGGAGAAAGTGAGGAACTTGGTAAAGTAGCTATTTACTTGAATAGAACTTGGGAATCTCTTTGGCAATATGTAAAACCATATAGCGCAATAAAAATACATGAAGTAGAAAAGCATCACGAAAAGAAAGGTTTCAGTGTTTTTTATTGCAATCCGAATTCATTCCTTATTTATGAAAACGATTACCTTTTAGATGTAACAGAAATAGCAAGTTGCTTCCAAAATAATGGCCAATCGGAATACTTTGCCTTACTTAATTGGCTCAGTGTTTCTTATCCATCTACCCCAATGATGGTAGGAAATATAGTTAATAATCTATTTGACGCTATGATTAGTGGTGAGGAAATAGAAAGTGAAACGTATATTGAAAATGAATTATTAAAATCTCCTTTGCAAAATATCTATCTTAATCAATTTGATAAACAGAGTATAGGTAACATTAATAATGATGTTGAATTAATATATCAAAAACTAAAAAAGTCAATTACTGATATACCAAAGGGAGAAACATTTATAGAACCAAGTTTTATATCTCCAGAATATGGTCTTCAAGGTCGATTAGATGCAATGGTAGTAGATGTTAATGATAATAATAGAAAAGAAGTGATAGAGTTAAAATCAGGTGGATTCCCAACTAAAAATGTGCCCATTAGAACGGGAAACGACATTACATATTCACTCTCAACTTGGCGTAATCATTACGTACAAGCAAGTTGTTACAATCTACTTTTAAAATCAGTTTTCCCAGAAAGATATGGTAATTCTTCCATATATTATGCAAAAGATGACAAAAGACCCTTTAGAAATGCACCAATTTTATCAGGGAATTTTCAAGAAATAATTGATCTAAGAAATAGAATTGTTGGATTATATTTTGATATAGCAGGCAGAAATTTTAGCTCTATTGGTAATCTGGTGACGGAATTGGAAAAGTTTCCACCAAGTTATTG
>JAUHXN010000043.1 GCA_030426865.1 bacterium
TTCGAGCAACGGAATCAACTTCTTGTTGCTGCTGATCTTCTCTTCGAACAACAAGACGTAACAGTCTTCCAGCTCGACCGACACGTCGTCTTGGTTGGTGACGAAGTGCGGTGATAGAAATCCGCGTTCAAACTGCATGCCCTGCACCTCTTTGATTTCGGTGCTGAACTGGATCGGCGCGTGGACGACCTATTTGTTACCGTCGAGCCCAGATACGACATCGGGGCGAAGGTATGGGTTGAAACGCCGGTAAATGGCGCGTTGGCTCCCGGTTTTGTGCGGGATACACGCACCGCCCGTTTTTTGATAGAATTCGATACAGAGGCTCTTTGTGCCTCGTCTTTTCAGAAGCCGAAGGTTTGGTTGCCTAATGCCAATTTTCCCAATGTAGAAATCGTCGGTACACACACTTTTAACGGATTCGTAGTTTTTGAACTCATCTTCACTCAAGTGTGGAGGAACGAAATTTGTTTGAGAAGTCAGTATTTCTCTATAATCATAATGTCCGTCACCCCACAATACAACATAACTAGGTTTTACATCCCAATTTGTCATTGCTTGTGCTATAAAGTCACGAATAGCAGTTATATCCATAGTACCAGCATTATACTCGTTATATATATCTGATACTTCGAATATGCCTACTGAAAGATCACTATTAGCTTCTCTGTACTCTTTGAATTTTTTTGCTGATTCTTTTAATTTAGAATGAGTTATTACGATGACATCATTGTTGAATTTAGTATTTCTCAGACCAATAATGTCAACTTTCTCTATATTAACAGGTTTTCTCATATTAGAGCTTAAGAAAAATCTTTTGGGTTGATTCTCCGTCAAATCTGTTATCAAATCAAATTTATTCTGTGATTTCGACTCTAACTGAATAGGGTTACCCATATCCGAAATATCGAAGGCAAATACTTCACCGTCAAAACCACTGAAATTGTATTTAGTTAAGCCTGAAAGCAAAGGGTCGGTGAACAAATAAACCTCACCATTACTAGCTATTGTTTTACTAGGGTAATGAATTTCAAGGAAATCAAATATTCCATGGGCATTAGTTTGACCAACATTCGTATAATTTAACTTCAAGCTTACTTTCGACTTATTCGGCACCTCTGCTACTGGTGTACTAAATTCGAAGAATTTTCGGTATGCTTCATCTGGTGTCGAATCCAA
This sequence comes from bacterium, assembly GCA_030426865.1. Taxonomy (GTDB): domain Bacteria; phylum Bacteroidota; class Ignavibacteria; order Kapaibacteriales; family UBA2268; genus PGYR01. Next base: position 1,180 of record JAUHXN010000043.1, read on the forward strand.
ATACAGGTTATCTGCTAATAATTTTCCATTATCTAATACGCTAAAATATCCACCCGACTTGTAAGCGCCCGCGTGAGCAAGCATTAGTCTATAGGTTACATTACCTTCGTCGGCCAGATTTATTAGGTTTTGGTCAAAATTATCTGAAAAATAAGTCCTACCAAAGAATTGTTTACCGCCTCCACCATGGAATGCACTTATTAGCTCTTCTTCAAAAAACTGTCTTCGAGTAAATAAATTTAAATCATTCAAAATATCACCAGTAGGTGCAACTGTCGGTACCGAACGCTTACCTTCTGCTCCACCCCAAGTTAATAAGTAATTATTATTTTTACTAAAATGGTTTATGTAATGAACTACTTTGAAGCCTGAGTATAAACTTTCGTTATTAGAGCCCTTTTTAGCATATTCGAATCCATAAGTACCACCTGCGAAGAACACAATTGATTTCAATGATCCATCACTGTTTTTCTTTACAATAATATTTTGTTGGTTCATTTGGTTAAGAGCTGCAAAATCAACGTTTTCTGGTAATTCGTGTCCCCCATTTCCGAATATTTTGATAGTATTTACATCATTATTAGATATATTGATACCAAAATCTTTCAGGTATTCAGCTGTTAACTCATATACACCAGTCTCTGAAATTCTTATCTTATACCAACTTCCAGAACTTAAATTGTCATCAGATTGAATTTTATTAGCTTTAGTTTGTTTTTCTATATCATTCCTAAAAAACAATTGCTCATCAGAAATACTCCAGTTTTGAGCTACATTAGAATTCAGAAAACTATTACTAATTACACTCTTATCTTTTCTGGGTTTGTTTTTAGCTAATTTAGAATCAAACTTAATAGTAACTAACACATATTCTGGGATTTCGATAGATTTTGAAAATGGATTATACTTTGCATTTATAATATTCAATGTAGCAGAATATTTGTCTCTGCTAATCCCATTATATTGGATATTAGCCCATTCTTCAATGGGTCTATTCAAATATGCTCTTTTATCTATTTGAGTGTTATCTTCATTACCCAACATATAAACAGGCGCAATAGTTGAATTGATAGATTTGATTGGGCCAATCTCTATATTCTGAATACTGAAACCAGTTGGAGACGGGACTGCAATTTGTTTTTTTGTTGCAATCAATTGAGGATATCCAGTTTTCTCAAGTATATTACCAGCATCTTTGAATACAGGTAGTGTATAATCAATACCGTTGATTGATACTGTACTATTCGAAACTAGTTCAGGAGTGAATAATATAGTTAAGTTATTATTAGTCGAACTAATAATCTCAGTTTTTGCTGAGACATTAAAACTAATAAATATTAGAGTTACTATAGTTAAAAGTGATTTTCGTAAAAGATTCATATTAATACCCAAATTACACAATGTATAATCTACAAAAGTTTTTTGACTTAATTTATTTTAAAAAGGTACTAATAATAATAGGCATTGGTTGTTTAATTGACATTTACTTTTCTCTATAAACTCATAAACGAGTAAAAAGTTACAGTAGTTGAAAGATTTGTAGTGAGATTGGCTTGTCTTATTAACTATTACAAAACTATGATTGATAAAATTAAATAGTTATTTCATATATGTAATTTACTTATGTAAACTGAGATTTTTAAATTATTTCAAACCATTCAATTGATTATTTGGGTCAAGGCTATCTTGAGTTAATTGAATGAGCTTATTTACTTTATTAATATTAATATTGTAATTAAATAAAAATTTAGCTCCTAAATAATAGAAATTTTCTGATCTCAGATTCAAATATAATAGTCTATTAACAGTGTCTTTGTAAAATATAATTCTGTGCTCTCCTGTGAAAACACTATTTTGTTTACTGGTAATTTTCAGATAATATTTTTTGACTTTTTTTTGGTATATCTCCCATTTACCTCTCCGTGCAGGTGAATCTAAAGTATCACAACCTTCTAGATTATTATTATCCATCAAAATCATTGTTCCATCTCTATCAAAACTAATTCCTGAATAATAAAAACAGAAAAAAGCATCATAACCATTTATAAATATTTTCCTTTTATCCCATGAGCTACCATTTATGATATCCTCCACTTCATTGCTACATGAGACAAAAGCTATTAAAATGAAAATTATCCATAATTTATTATTCACCTTTACTCCACTGTTCAACCATTTTTAAATAATCTATTTTCTTACCATTAAATTTATTTATAGTCTTATTATAACCATCAAGGAGTATATTTTTATTTTCTTTACCATCTTGTATTCTTAAAATCATCAAATAGAATATTGCAAATGGGTTTATACGAATTCCTAAATCTTTATTTATGATTATAGGTTTCCCATAATCAATCATATTAATATCTCTTTCCATTTCCCATGAGGTTTCATTTGTGTCTTTCATCAAAAGTTCACCAAAATAGATGCCTGCGTCAAAAATTATTGAAAATGTTGGTTCTATAATGTCGTAATCTGGAACTTTATGTACTTTTTGTAAATAAAGTGGAAGATTTCTTCTTTCTTTTTCTATTTCCTCATCTGTGCGTTTTCTTACTACTAGATTATCTTGTATATAGCTATAAATCACTTGAAGATTGTTCTCTGTAAGTTCAGCTTTATGAGTAGAAAAAACTTCCTTGCAAAAAATATCAAGACGTTTATTTTTTATATTCATAAACCAATCATGATGCTTCGATACATCAATCAAACTCAAGCTTGAATTATCCTGAATAACAAAGCAAGGAGCTTTATTTTCAGGGAAGATATTCATGTCTATTTCAGGATAGCTACTCATTTTATGTTATGTCTTAGTTCCATAATCAATTTATTTGATCATATTAAACCTATTCCATATAGAATTAGTAACTTTTCTTTTTGCTTTTCCTACATATTGAGGAAATCGTCGATTTTCACAATCTAGAATAGATTAATTTATAGAATCAAAGATAGGAAAAAAATTGGAGTATAAAAAAAGATGCCTTACTAACGGGGGGAATTGTCAGCAAGGCATGCAGCATAAAAAGGAAGTTACGACTTTCGTCGTAGAGCAAGAGACGAGATTCGAACTCGCGACCCCAACCTTGGCAAGGTTGTGCTCTACCAGCTGAGCTACTCCTGCTTTTTTTTAGAACACAAAATTAGGAGATATTTCTGAACTGACAAAATATTTTTTACATTTTTTTGAATTTTGTTTGTAAGTAGCTAGATATTTTGAAGTTAATTTTTAATATTTTTATTCACAAAACTATGAAAAAAATATTAGTTTAAATTTATCTATATTTGTGATTACTGTTTAACTAATAATAGAAAGAATATGAGATATATAATACTATTACTAATTCTAATGCAAGGGATTGTAGTATCACAAGATGGACTTGTAAAACTAGCTAATAAGGACAGACATGCTTTCAGTCCAGAGGACTTATTATCAATGAAAAGGTTGAGTGATATGCAGTTATCACCTGATAATAAGACTCTTTTATTCAGTTTAAAAACACCTAATCTGAAAACTAATACTTCTGTTAATGATTTATATATAGTTGATTTGGCAACTAATAAGATGACACAATTAACTGATACTGAAGAAAGTGAATCAAATGCGAGATGGTCAATTGATGGTAAGAAAATCTATTTCTTATCAAGTAAAATGGGAGCACCTCAAGTATATGAGATGGATTTTGCTTCTAGAAACTCTAAAGCAATCAGTGCAGTAGCTAGTGGCGTTTCTAATATGAGTATCAGCCCAAAAGGAGATAAAATTCTGTTCACGTCAGAGGTAGAAGTAAGAGAAAGTTTAGAGAAGCAATATTCACAATATACAAGCTTCAATGCCTTGAAATACAACTCTTTGCCAACTAGACATTGGGATACTTGGGAAGATAATAAAGCATCACATGTTCACTATATGCCTATATCTGGTGGAAGACCTGTGGATATTATGGAAGGTGATAAAAATGATAGTCCCCTATTGCCATTCGGTGGTGGTGAGCAGATAGCTTGGTCACCAGAAGGTACAGAAATAGCTTATACAAGTAAAAAAGTAGATAACCCTGCTCGTAGCACTAATTCAGATATATATCTTTACGATATCAGAACAAAATCTACTAAGAACATTACAGAAGGGATGATGGGTTACGACAAAGACCCAGTTTACTCACCTGATGGTAAATGGATTGCATTCCACTCTCAAAAAAGAAATGGATTCGAAGCGGACAAGGTGAGACTAATGCTTTATGATAGAGCAACTGGTGTAATCAAAGAAATGCTAGCTGAATTTGATCAATGGATAGATGCTGTTGTATGGTCTCCAGATAGTAAAACTATTTATTTTAATTCAGGTTCCAAAGGAAGAGTACATATATACAGTCTAGATATAGCTACTAACAAACAAACTCAGATAACAAGTGACAAGACTAATGATGATCAAGGTTTAGCAATTTCTTCAGACGGAAAAATGTTAGTTTTTGGAAGAAGTAGCACTACGTATCCGACTGACTACTATACTCTTGACTTAGCTACTAAAAAGATAGAACGAAAAACTAAAGTCAATGATTTCTTACTAATAAAGCTTCATGATGTGAATATAGAAGAAAGATGGGTAGAAGCAACTGACGGTGAAAAGATTCAGACTTGGGTTTTATACCCACCTAATTTCGACAAGAACAAAAAGTATCCAATGATCACTTATTGTCAAGGTGGACCTCAGGGAACTATTAGCAATTATTTCAGCTACAGATGGAATTTGTACTTAATGGCATCACAAGGATATATAGTATGTGCTCCTAACAGACGAGGTATGCCTGGTTTCGGTCAGAAATGGAATGATGACATAAGTAAAGATTGGAACGGTCAAGCTATGGAAGATATTTTAGCAGCTACTGACAACCTAATTGCGGAAAGCTTCGTTGATAAAAATAATGTGGCAGCTGTTGGAGCAAGTTTCGGTGGTTACACAGTATTTTGGATGCAAGGTAATGACGAAGGACGATTCAAGGCATTTATTTCACATTGTGGAGTATTTAATTTGACATCTATGTATGGTTCGACAGAAGAACTATTCTTCCCAGATTGGGAGTTTGGTGGTCCATATTGGGATGATGAAAATGAAGATGTTTATGAAGAACATTCGCCTCATAAATATGTAAATAATTGGGACTCTCCAATGTTAGTTATAACTGGAATGAAAGATTTCAGAGTACCCTATACTCAGAGTTTGGAGGCATACACTGCCGCTCAACTTAAGGGTCTTGACTCACAATTATTAGTGTTCCCAGATGAAAACCACTGGGTATTGAGTTTACAAAATGCTATTGTTTGGCAAAGTGAATTCTTCGGATTTTTAGATAAGCATCTAAAAAAATAACCTAACCTCTTAGGTAAATGAAATATAAATACACTAGATAAATGACAATATAAATTACTCCATCTGCTTTTGCGATGGAGTATTTTTTTCCCATAGTCATAGAGAGAATAAGAACAACACTAGCAAAACCAGTAACGGCTATATCTATATTACTAATTGCAGGAAAAGGTAAATCTCGAATAAATGCGCTAATACCTAATATCCATAGAAGATTAAAAATATTAGAACCTACGATATTACCTACTGCTATATCGGAATTTCCTTTCCTTGCAGCAACTATCGAGGTAGCCAATTCTGGTAAAGATGTACCAAGAGAAATAATTGTCAACCCAACAAATGACTCAGAAAGACCGAAGTAATTTGAAAATTCAATAGAACCTTCAACTACCCATTTACCACCAAAGAACATAGCCAATATACCTATTGTAACATAAATATAAGATTTAGGTAGCGACAAACCACTCTCTACCTCGTCAAATATGTCAGTGTCATCTTTAGCAAGAGTATAGATATAAGCCAAAAAAAGCAAAAAGAATACTAGTAATACTACGCCTTCGTACTTAGAGACTTGAAGAGAAGTGTCTGTTGTAAATAAATTAGTATTAGCTAGAAATCCAACAAGAAATACAGCTAACAACGTAAAAGGTATTTCAGAAAATATTGTGCTTTTCTTAAGAGGTAGATTACTTATGAGAGCAGAAATACCTAGGATAAGGAAAATATTAGCTATATTACTACCTAACACATTACCTATTGCTATTTCTGAACTTCCACTAAAACTCGCAAGTATATTTATCACGAGTTCAGGAGCCGAAGTACCAAATGATACAATAGTAAGACCTATTACTAAATCAGATATATTAAACTTCTTAGCGATAGAGGAAGCTCCATCTACTAGGAAATCTGCCCCTTTGATAAGCATAACGAATCCAATAACAAAAAGTATAATTGTTAGTATCATATATATTATTTTTGAGCTTGGTGAATTTTAACAAGATTAGCAACAAAATCTTCAGCTTTCGATAATGGTAGCTGAGTAGCAGAATCACTTTTAGCTTGCTTAGGGTCAGGATGAGTTTCAAAGAAGACTCCATTTACTCCAGTTGCTACTGCTGCTTTCGCAAGAGCCGGAATAAACTGAGGTAATCCACCCGACTGAACTCCAATTGACGGTTGTTGTAAAGAATGTGTTGCATCATAAACAACAGGGTAGTTAAATTGCTTCATAATCAATAGAGATCGAAAATCAACAACTAGGTCATTATACCCAAAGAAAGTACCCCTTTCCGTCAGCCATATTTTATCATTACCAGTAGAAGCTACTTTCTCAGCAGCCTTTCCCATATCAATTGGTGACATAAATTGACCTTTCTTTATATTTATAGTCTTTCCAGTCTCCCCTGCAGCAACTAATAAATCTGTTTGACGAGCTAAAAAAGCTGGGACTTGTAAGCAATCTACATATTTCGCAGCTAGCTGAGCTTCATCAACAGTATGAAAATCGGTAATAGTTTCAACTTTATATTTTTCACCAATATCAGCAATATAACCAAGAGCTTTTTCATCACCTATACCAGTAAAAGAACTAATACTTGTTCTATTAGCTTTCTTATAAGATGCTTTAAAATATAATTTTACATCATATTTTTTAGCTATTTTTGTTAATTCGGAGGCAGTCTCGTTTAACATTTCATTCGATTCTGCTAAACAAGGACCAGCAATTATAAATAGACTCATGATTACTTTAGATTTATTCGTTGTTACTAATAAATACTCAGGTTTTGAATTCAAACCTACTGACACTGTAATACTTATTGATATTTACAGAGCCAGCTCAACAATTGTTACAGCATTCGGCAATGGAGTAAAAGAAATTATCCCCTGCGTTGAAATAGAACAAGTGTTGAAAATAAAGAACAAAAATAGTAAAATTTTAGCTGCTGGGGAAAGAAATGGTGAAAAAATAGAAGGTTTCGAATTAGATAATTCACCTATTTCATTCAATAATCCCAATATTAAAAATAGTATTGTTGCTTTGACCACTACTAATTGCACAAAAGCAATAGATATAGCTAAAAATACTAAAGAAATAATTTTTGCTTCATTTTTAAATATTGACGCTGTTTGTAATTATATAATTAGAAAATTAAGCAGTATAGATAGATGTGTTATACTATGCGCAGGTAATAAATCTAAAGAAAGTGAAGAAGACAATTTATTTGCTACTGAATTAGTTTACAAACTAAGTAATATATTGAATGTTAATCTTGATTTCATTGGTAATAGTTTATTAGCAAACAGATTAGAATTAGATAAAACAATTAGAAAGTTAACAAATAGTAGTCATTCAAAGAGATTAATAAGTGTAGGGAAAAGAAATGACATTGATTTCTCATTAATTTTTAATAAATTTGATTGCGTACCTATATACGCAAATCGCAGCATAAAGATAAAATAATTTCGTGGGGAAAAAAATGGCAGCCTTTTTTCAAGGTAGCAAAAGCAAATCTAAAGCTAAAAATGAGAGTAAAGGATATGATAAACAGATAAGACTTCTCTCTGTTTTATTATTTATTATATCATTATTCATGTTTATAGCTCTTATTTCTTATTCGTTTGAAGATGAATCGACTATACAAATGGATTCATCTGCTATAGTAGGTCTAGTAACTGGTGATGAGATTGCTCAAATAAAAGCAGAATCCGTTCAAAATTGGTTGGGTATTATTGGAGCATATATATCTTATTATATGTACAATAAGACGTTTGGTTTTATAGCAATTTTTGTCCCATTTTTTTTATTTAGATGGGGTTATGACTTATTAAAACATGCAACTATAACGAAACCAAATTTACGTGATACTTTATTCTACCTTCTAGGATCATTAGTATTCAGTGGATTGATGGGCACAATTTTTACTCTTGACTGGATAGACCCTTTTCCAAAGGAGTGGGCTGGATCAATCGGGCTATATCTATCATACCTTATGACTAATTTATTAGGATCTATTGGTTCATTCTTGATATTTCTTATTGGTTTAGCAATATTTATAATATTCGGGTTTAGGCTAAATACTGAAAAAATATATGAAAATACGTTATCATTCTTTGATAGTACAAAAGACAGCATGTTAGAGAAAAAAGAATCTATTAAAGAATCAGCTATTAATGTAATTAATAAGGATAAGAATTCTGAAGATGATGAAGAAAAAACTAAAGTAAGTAAAAAGAAAAAGAATGCAAAACCCAATACATCTGATGAATTAGAAGATGACGAAGAATATTTGAACCTTAACAAGAAACAAAAAGAAGAACTATTAATTAAAAAAGCTACCGAAGCTGAAAACCCTACAGAAGAGTACTACAGTAAAAAATCTGTAACATTGACTAAAAAATCTGATGCAGTAGAAGAAAATGATTTTGGAAATGAACTGGAGTCAAGTGATAAAGAAGAAGAAGTTGAAGTTACTTTGAATCTAAATCAAAATGAAAAATCAGATACTACAGATTCGAGTGGTAATGAATTTACAAGAGCTTCCAATCCAATATCAATACATGATCTAGATGACGAACCCGATAGTCCGATATGCACATATATACATGATGAAAAGATAGATTATATTCCTCCTCGATTAGATTTATTAGAGCAGAACTATGATATAATAGAGGTATCTGAAGAAGAATTAAAGATGAACGCTGAGATTCTTAGAGAAAAGTTAGAAACTTTCAATATAACTATTGAGAATCTGAGTGTAACACCAGGACCTGTGGTAACTCAATACGAATTTGTACCAGCTGCTGGTATTAAAATTAGTAAGATTGAAAACCTTTCTGACGATTTAGCTATGGCATTAAAGGCAAAAGGTATAAGAATAATTGCACCAATACCGGGTAAAGGTACGGTAGGTATTGAAATACCTAATTCGAATCCTTCTATGGTCTCATTTACGAGTGTAGTAAATACTAAAAAATATAGAGAATCAAATCAACACTTACCTCTAGCATTAGGTAAAACTATAAGTGGAGAAGCTTTCATAGCTGATTTAGCAAAAATGCCTCACTTACTAATTGCTGGTTCTACTGGTTCTGGTAAATCTGTTGGTATTAATACTATAATTTCATCATTACTATATCAAAAGATGCCAGATGAATTAAAATTTGTCATCATTGATCCTAAAAAAGTTGAGTTAACTCAATACTCAGCACTTGCTAATCACTTTATGGCTTGTTCACCTGATGTTAAGGACATGATCATCACTGACCCTGAAGAAGCTGTGGCTGTGCTTAAATCATTAGTATTGGAGATGGAAGAACGTTATACTATCCTTTCAAATGTTGGTCAAAGAAACATAGTTGACTATAATATAAAAGTAAAAGAAGGAAAGTATGATGGAGATGCAAATATGAAACATAGGCATATGCCTTATATAGTCTGTGTGATTGACGAGTTAGCCGATTTGATGTTAACTGCATCAAAAGAAATAGAAACTCCAATTATACGATTAGCTCAAATGGCTAGAGCCGTCGGTATACATTTGATACTTGCAACTCAAAGACCTAGTGTAAACGTAATAACTGGTATAATCAAAGCTAATTTCCCAGCTAGAATAGGATATTTGGTAGCTTCAAAAATCGATTCAAGAACAATTTTAGATATGAGTGGATCTGAGCAACTATTAGGTAATGGAGATTTATTATATTTATCACCAGGTACACCAAAGCCGATTAGGGTACAGAACTCATTTATTTCGACTGATGAGGTTGAGAGAATTTGCGAGCATATCCAAAATCAAAAAGGATATTCAATGCCTTATCAATTGCCAAGTACAATACTTAAAAATAGACAAAGTGCAAATGATTATGATCCATCTGACAGAGATGAACTTTTTGCGGATGCTGCAAGAGTAATAATACAAACACAATCAGGCTCAGTATCAATGCTTCAAAGAAAACTAAAAGTAGGTTATGCAAGAGCAGGAAAAATAGTAGATGAATTAGAACAAGCTGGTATAGTGGGACCGTTTAATGGTTCCAAACCTAGAGATGTTTTATTAGAAAGTGAAGCAGAACTAGAGTCATATTTATAATTAAAAACATTCTTCTTCATATATTTACAATATGCTAAAATCATTACATATAAAAAACTTTGCTATCATTGTTGAACAAGAAGTACATTTCGACTCTGGATTGAATATTATTATAGGCGAGACAGGAGCTGGTAAATCAATTATTTTAGATGCAATAGGTATTCTATTGGGTAAAAGAGCATCTCAGGATATGATTCGTAAAGGTGAAGATAAGAGCATTATTGAAGGTACTTTTTATGATGAAAGTCTTAGTTTTAAAATTGAAAAAGAGGTTTTCAGCAAAGAATTTATCATTCGAAAAGAGATAAAGTCTAATGGAACTTCTAGATTGTTTCTCAATGACACGCCCATACATCTCAATAATATAAAAGATATAGCACCTAAACTAGCTAATTATCACTCTCAAGATGAGAGTATAGTACTTCGAGATGATGAAAGCCATATTGATTTCTTTGATGATTTTATTTATTTTGAAGGTTTAATAGAAGAATATCAATTACAAAAATCTAAATTAATAAGTGAGTATAATAAGCTTAAAAAATTAATCAAAGACAGAGAAGAATCTCTGCATAAGAAGGACTATCTAGAATATCAGCTTAATGAAATTAATAAGATTAATCCTAAGGAAGGTGAGTTAGCTGAAATAAACGAAAAATTACAATTAATAGAAAACTCAGAAGAAATTCTAGAATCTTCACAAGAATTATCAGAACTTACAAATGGAAGTGATGATGCTATTTATAGTAAGTTAAGAAGAGTTATAAAATTATTAGAAGATTTAGGGAGATTTAATCCAGATTTCACTACTTATCTAGAAGAATTAAATAGTTCTTTAGTTTCGATTAATGAACTTGGGAATGTTGTTGCTGATTTCAGCTCAGGAATTAGTTATAATCCCATAGAAACAGAAAATATAAGAAAACGTAGTGTTGAGCTTCGAAATTTAGAAAAGAAATATGGCACAATTGAAGAGATTCTAGATAAGAAAGAAAAGATGGAAGAGGAATTATCATTAATTTGTGATTACGACTATATAATTGATAAACAGCGATTCTTAATTGAAGATTTGGAAAAGGAAATAGGAAAAATTGCGAAGAGAATTTCAATAATTAGAAAGAAAAATACTGACCAGTTTTGTAAAAATCTAATCGAATCTTTAAACAATATGGGGATCCCAAATGCAGGATTCGAAGTACAAATAAAGAATTTAACTACTGAAAACAATGAACCATCTGCTAGGATTAATGATAAGAAATACAAACTATTCGATAGGGGCGTTGATAATATCGTTTTCCTTTCTGCGATGAATAAGGGTGAAGGTTTAAAGAGATTGTCAGAATTTGCTTCTGGAGGAGAGCTATCAAGAATATTACTTTCTCTAAAAGGCAATAAAGTTAATACAGATGTAAGCCCAGTATTAATACTTGATGAAATAGATACAGGTATATCAGGTAGAGTATCTCAATTAGTCGGTCAACAAATGAGAAGAATAGCTGATAAGACTCAGATTATAGCGATTACTCATTCTCCGCAAATAGCGGCGGCAGGAGAAACTAATTTTGTTGTTAGAAAAGAGATAGTGGAAGACAGAACTATTTCTAAGATTTATAAACTAACAGAAAATGAAAAAACAATAGAAATAGCTAAACTTATTAGTGGTAGTGATACCACATCCAACAGCTTAGAAAGCGCTAAAGAGCTAATAAATTCAAGTATTTATTTATATCTTTTTCTTATTAATCATTATAATTTTATAATTAAGAAACTATTTCCACATAATTTAAATTAGAATATTTATTAATCCATGTCGCCGGTTCTAAAAAAATTCTAATTGAAATAGATCATTTATTAAAAAGCTACCCAAATTCAAAGCTGAATTTCTGATATTTTCAAAAACTACACAAAATGAGAAAAAATTTA
>JAUHXN010000044.1 GCA_030426865.1 bacterium
TCAAAGATATACTCTGGAGTGGGTGGCCAGATGGATTTCATTCGTGGTGCCTCGCTCTCGGAAGGAGGAAAACCAATTATTGCTCTTAGTTCGACTACAAGTAAAGGTGAATCGAAGATAGTCCCATTCCTAAAGCAAGGAGCAGGCGTAGTTACTACAAGAGCACATATACATTACGTAGTAACAGAATACGGTGTAGCTAATCTATATGGTAAAACAATAGAAGAAAGAATATCCGAGCTAATTAGAATAGCTCACCCAATGCACAGAGAGCAATTAGAAAAATCCAAGAAGTTGCTTTTTAGTTAGAGGGTTTGATTTATAATATGAACACCCATGCCATTGGCTTGGTAGGCCCTAAGGAGGGGATTAAGCGGAATTATTTTATACATGGATTCTTTACTTCTTTTCATACAGCCCAGATTGAGATTCTTCCCGTCACACTGAGGGAGAGAAATGACCGAAGTGTCTATGGTATTTCACTACACTCAAAGTGATACCGTCATACTAAGCGAAGCGAAGTATCTATTTTATTCCTTAGATTCTTTACTCTACAAAATAACCCCTCATAAATTATTTGGCAAGCAACTTGCAATACTACTTTTGTGACAGTATTTTTATGAATTATTGGCTATAATTAGACAATTGGCTTTACTAGATAACCCAACTTTAAACAGATTGAAGAATAGTGTTCTTTCACCAATCTTTAACAATCCAGATATTGTTTTAGCAGGTGGTGTATTACTCATTCTTGCACTTCTATTATTGCCATTACCACCGTTTGCTTTAGATTTATTCCTGACTCTCAATATAGCCCTTTCAGTAATGATACTAATGGTGGCGGTTTACCTTGTCAAGCCATTAGAATTTTCAGCATTCCCAGCTATACTACTTATCACTACTATGCTCCGATTGGGGCTTAACGTCGCCTCTACTCGGCTAATACTAGGTGAGGCAGATGCAGGTAAGATTATATATGCATTTGGGGATTTCGTTATAGGTGGTAACATTGTCGTTGGGATTATCATATTCCTAATCCTCTTAGTCATTAACTTTATAGTAGTTATCAAGGGTTCTACTCGTATAGCCGAAGTATCTGCTAGGTTTACTTTGGATGCTATGCCAGGTAAGCAAATGAGTATAGATGCCGACCTGAATGCTGGTTATATAGACGAGCAAACTGCTAAAGCTAGACGTGATGAATTAGCGCATGAAGCCGACTTTTTTGGGTCTATGGATGGTGCTGCTAAGTTTATAAAAGGTGATGCAATAGCTGGTATTATTATCACTATAGTCAACTTGATTGGTGGTTTTGCTATTGGTATGTTGCAGCGAGATATGTCTTTTGCAGATGCGATTTCTACTTATTCTACTCTGACTATTGGTGATGGTCTAGTATCACAAATTCCGGCTCTACTTATATCAGTAGCTGGAGGTTTGGTAGTAACTCGCTCGGGTGCACGAGACCAACTAGAAACAGAATTTGGGCAACAATTTGGCGCTAAACCAAGGGCTCTCTATGTAGCGTCTGTGGCTTTGTTCCTAATTGGTTTACTTCCCGGTTTTCCTTTTATTCCATTTACTCTAATTGCAGTTATTATTGGTTCTATAGCTTTTTATAGAACTAAAGCAATAAAGAATGTAGCTGATGAAGAGCTACGTGAAGGACTACAAGCTGCAGAAGAAGTTGAGAAACCAAGCGAAGCCCCAGTAGAAGACCTTCTAAAAGTTGATCCCGTAGAAATAGAGCTTGGTTATTCGCTTATTGCTCTTGTTGATGAAGCTCAAGGCGGTGATGTATTCAAACGAATAACAAATGTCCGCAAGCAGTTAGCGACTGAATTGGGGATTATCCTCCCCCCTGTTCGTGTACGAGATAATCTACAATTAGATCCAGAAAATTATATTATCAAAATCCGTGGAAATGAAGTTGCTTCTAACTTCCTATTTCCTAATATGCTATTGGCTATGAATCCAGGTACAGCTGAGGGTGAGCTCCGTGGTAAACACGTAACCGAACCTGTCTTCGGATTACCAGCCAAATGGATAGACCAAAACGAAAGAGAAAATGCTGAGATTATGGGTTATACTGTAGTCGAATCTGCTACTGTGTTAACCACTCATTTGACAGAAATACTTAAACGAAACTCAGACAAACTATTAACTAGACAAGATACTAAGCAATTAGTCGATAATCTAAAAGATGATTACCCAGCTCTGACAGAAGAGATTTCTCCGGACAATCTACCACTTTCTACTATACAGAAAGTGTTACAAAACTTACTTGAAGAAGGTATTCCTATTCGTGATTTACCTTTGATATTAGAATCATTACTTGAATACTACAGAGTAACTCAGAATATAGATGTACTAACAGAATACGTCCGCCATAATCTGTCTGAGACTATCAAAACTCTTTACGAAGATGGTGATGGTGTAGTTCATGCTATTTCGCTAGACCCAGAAATAGAAGATAGCATATCACAAGCATTACAGAAAAGTGGTGGCAATCAGATAAGCCCATCTATGGGACTATCTCCAGAATTTATAACACGTGTCAAAGAAGGAGTATCAAAAGCTATTGACGATACTACCATAGCAGGACATCTACCTGTAGTTATTTGCTCAGCCCAAGTGCGACCTTACTTCAAAAAAATGATACAGACCACATTCCCTGTTGTCAGTGTAATTAGTTACTCAGAGTTACCTTCTGATACAGATATCGAAATACTTACAAGTGTAAATGTACTAGAACAAGTACAATAATTCAGGAATTTTCATTATTTTTATAATCTTAAAATATGAAAATCAAAAATTATTATAGAATACTTGGACTAGAGAGCTCTGCCACTTCCGATGAAATTCGGATGGCATATAAGCGCTTGGTACGAAAATACCACCCCGATCTTCACCCCGATGACGAAAAAATCCAAAGAGTATTCGGTGAGATAAAAGAAGCCTACGAAGTTCTCGGTGACCTAGACAAACGCCTAAACTATAATCTACTGCTCAGCAAATCCAAAAAGCTGATGGACGAAGTTACTCGACGCGAATATGAGATGAATAAGAAGAAGTGATTATTCTATTGTAATTCACTTTATACCAAAAGGTATAATACCAATAGGTAAAAAATATTTTATACTATTTGGTATAATGAATGTACCGCTATTCACTTATAAACATATCGTCAGATATACTCACGCCTAACATAATCCAACGCCCAGGTAACTGTACACCCAATATATCAGAATATTCTCTGTCGAATAGATTTTTAACTGTTAAATCGAAGTCAAAAGAGCTAAGTCTGTAAGTCAATTTGGCATCCATTACGAAGTACTCTGGAGTCAAACCAAACTCTATTGATTGGTCTTCAGTTACATCACGCTTTCTGTAAATTGCGTCTGTACCAATTTTTAGAAAATCAGTCATAATGTAGAACAGCCCCGCTGAGAAATTTAGCCCAGCTGCATTAGTAATATACTTAGAGCTCACATCATCAGCAACAGTTATATCCAATATATTACCACCAACGTACCAATTAAAAGTTTTTAAACTACTGCCCTCAAACCCACTTATCTTAAACTCTACTCCTCTTACCTGCAATTCTGCTAAGTTTTGAGCGTATAGATAATCGAAAGTTGGGTCTAGGTTTTGATTATTAGTTATCTCACTTCCTTTCTTGAAGCCATAATCTATTATATTCTTTGAATCGCGCATATATCCCGTTAGGTTCAGCGATATTTTCTGTGTTAGTTGTATATCAGTTCCTGCTTCGTAGTTCCAAGATATTTCAGGTAATAAATCTGGATTCCCTAGGTTTCTACCGGCTGAGAGTATTCCTTCCAATCCCGTAGATACATATCTTTCTGTGTAGTCTGGAGTACGGATAGAACGACCCGCATTTGCTCTTAGTTTTATTTTATCCGTCAAGTAATAATTTGTACCAACACTAGGAACTACTTCTATGTCACCAGTAGGTAATAGCTCGCCCCTGAGACCAGCATTCATATTAAAATCAGTGTTGAAATCGTGAACTCCAACCGCGTATAAACCAAGTTGTTGTTGACTTCTATCGCCTCTATCAGTACTTTCCATAAAGTTGAATTGCAGTTCAGTTCCGAAGGTCATCGCCGTATTTGCATCAAGTTTAAGCTGCTCGTGAATATTCAAATCCCCGCTTATTGTCATATGATTATTTGGAGTAAAATCTGGGTTAAAAACAAAATCATCTGTGGTATATATTAACCCTAGATTCCCAATTATATCATGCCCTTCGTAGCTTCTGATTCTAAATTTAGTCTGGCCAAAATACCTTTCTACTCGCTCTTTTGATTTATCGAATGAAGATGCTGTATAAAAGTATCTAGCATCGAAATATCTATAATCAGCAGCGAATCTATAAGCAATATAATCGGTTTCATTCATTGTCTCATTAATTGACATCCCACCTGTATGATTATTGAATCCATAATTATGAGTATTATTGAATGCTGGATAACCATAAGATTCATTGTGATTATAAGCAATATCAATATGTACGTTAGAACCGGTAGATGCTTGTGAAAAATAATTTATTCCATAGGTTGAATACTGCCCAATTGATATACCCAATATGCCTTCTTCGTATTCCTTATCATTTATAGTGTCCTTTTCAATATATTTTACTTTTTCTGAGGGAATATATCTTGGTGCATTACCGCACATCATAGGTGGTTGTCTATATTGAAAAAAAGTGGACATATTTCTTGTTACTATATTTATCACGCCACCGACTGCATCAGCGCCATAAATAACGGAACTTGCACCTTTGATTATCTCTATTCGGTATATATTAGAAAGTGTTATTGGTAAGTTACTATTGAAATGACCAGTCATAGGGTCGCCTATACGAATACCATCAAGGAGAATTAGTGTTTGGTTGTATGTCCCGCCTCGCATAGTTATATCAGCTTGAGTGCCGTACATTCCTCTGCTCTGGATTTCCACTCCCGGTATATAACGTAGTAGCTCATCTACTGAGTTGACAGGCATCTGACTAATTTCGTATTGGGTGATTACTTCGACTTGCTTGCCGAGATCTTTGAGTTCGATTCCTGTGCGTGAATCTGTAACCTCTATTTCATCCAACCGGAAAGTAGGATAGCTCCTCTTTTCAGTACTATCTTGCGCCGATAGTAATGTTGAGGATATTATAAATATTAATAGTAAAGTAAATTTCATTTCAATTTTTGCTATTCATCTTTGATGCAATGTAAGCAAAGAAATATTAATTCACATTATCAACTATCAACTCTTTCTTGCTTGTACTAGTGATAGTACGTGTATAAACACAGCTGACGGCATCAAAAAACCAGCTACCAATGTGAATGGATACGTTCCCAATTGGTTAGATAAAAGTCCGATTTCACTACCGTATAATTGCGGTGCATACATGGAGGTAATGAAGAGAAATATAATTGAAGCAATTACTGTTAGCCCCAGATAATTCCAAATAGTGATTAACTTAAGAGAAGGCATACCCTTTTTGTAAATTATAGTTCCGATTACCGGCGCAGATAGAGCATAAATCATATCCATATTGTAACCCTCGATAGTGACGTTACTATGCAAAATACCAGCTGCGACTGTGTATACGAATATAGTTTCTATTCCGATTCTGAATGATTGATAATAAGCTAACCAATGCGGAGGAACTACTTTTATCCATTTTTCATTTCTATTCTTGTATAGGAATAGGCCAGTGAATATGAAAAGTGGTAATATCATCATTAATACAAACCTAGGAGGGAATGATAGGTCTTCTAGGAATCCTGATTTGGAAAGTAGGAACACATAAACTTGCCAGAGAGTTAGTCCAATTACAACAGTAGCCTTTCTCTTTTTTCTTATAGCTAGGTCACTAATTGAGTTATCTATTGCGTAAAACCCAATCTTAATCAGAATCAGATTCATGATTAATGTCAATAGTATATATGATAATTCTAACATGATAAACCTATTAATTAGTAAGTTTTGTTACCACTTCGTCAATGGCAGTTACACCATTTTCACCAAGTGCTTTTTTTATTTCTTTCATGGCCTTTTTCCAACTCGGTATTACTTCTGTTACAAACTCCAACCCCGATTCGGTTATAACTAGTTTAGGTAATTGCTTTTGCTCTAAATACCCTTTTTCTGCTAACCGTTTTAGATTGCGACTAACAGTCGATTTTTCTAAATAGTAAAATTCACTTATTTGTTTTTGGGTTATTTCTTTCATCTTAGAAGTAATGAAAAGTATGCTTAGTTGACTTTCCGTAATGTCATGCTTAGCTAGATGCTTTCTAAATATATTGGAAGTAAGTCTGGAAATTAGTCCAACTTTACCAGCTATGCATGATGAAAAATCTGTTTTTTCTATTTCCGTGTAATTCATAAAAGCAAAATAGAAAACATAAGTTGTATATACAACTTTTATAATAATTAGTGAAAAGAAAGTGAGAGAGGTGGAATTATCTTTTCACTAATTGTATTTTTTTACAAGACACTTTAGATATTGCTCAGTCACGCCCAATCGCATAGCGAGTTTCTTGAGTGTTTCTGTCTTGTTTTCTCTGATATATCTGTATATCAAGTCATCGAATCTGGTTATCTTAGGTACGTAAAAACTAAGACCACCAAGGTTTTCTATCATCTGTATCACGACTTCTTCGCCGCATACATCGTATATCATTTGCAAATCTTCGGTCAAATCACCGTACTGCAAGTCTCTAAGTATATTCATAATATCTCCTAATAATTTTGAATATGGTAAATAATTCGATTGCTCTGCAATCCGTACAACAATTTTATGTAGATTTTACATATTTTGCAAGTAATTAATATTCAGAATTTGAATTATTTTTTATATATTTGTTTAACTATATTTATTAATAGAACTTATAATTGAAAATAATTATCACCATATTAATGAGTCTTCTATCACAAAGAAATACATAGGATTAAAATACTTACCAGTCTAATCCTTCTCTTGCATAATTATATATATTTATGTAGCTTACATAGTACAAATATGTAATATCTACATAATTATAACCAAGTGGATGCAAAATGGAAAACATAAATCAAGAAATAGGTAGTCGGCTTCGTGAGATACGTGATATATTTCACGAAGGAGTGAAGCTCTCCGCTGACCAATTCGCATTCATACTAGACGAAACTGGCGATAAGATTCGAAACTATGAATTAGGAAGAGCAGCTATTAGTGTAAGATTACTTTGTAAACTATATGAAAAAGGAATAAACCCAACTTACATAATAACAGGTGAAGGCGATATATTCGCTGATAATAAGGCAGGTGAAAAACGCAGAGAAACTATTAAACAAAATTATGAGAAAGGAAAATTAGAATCAGAAAATAAGATAATACTAGCAGCAGCAGGTATTTTAGATGTTTAATTACTCAGATTATAATACAAGACAACTTTATGATTTGATATTTGATTATGTAACTCTCCAACTTGAAGGAATTGACAAATCTGAACAATTAAAGCTATTGAAAGAAGAGGCCGATAATAGAGAAGATGGGCTTTATGAGAAAGCTTTCAATGATGCAATGTCGAGACACGCACCTTATATACCGGTGCAAAAGTTTGAATTAGAAGAACCAGAGTATATTAAAATACTTAGTAAATCACTCGTTGGCACCAAATTTGCATTAGCATTAGTAAGTGGTGACGAAATGAAACTGGATGGACTACTCGATGGTCAGTATATACTCTATGAAAAAGACAGATTACCACAAAATAATGACAAAGTTTTAGTAGAATACAAGAATCAGGTAATTATTAAGAACTACACACGAAAAAATGATAAAATAGTATTAAGTACGTCAGGCGTTGAGTTACAAGATATTGAGTTAGATAATTCTATCAATTATAAGATATTAGGAATAGTTAGATTAAGTTTAAATATAATTTAGTTTTTTATTTATAAATACTTTATATTTAACTTTGTGAAAATAAAATTAACAAAATGGGGTTTAATTATGAGTACAAAGCCAATATTAGTAGTCGATGATAACAAAATCACTACGAAATTGCTTAAAAGATATTTAGAGTCTAATGGTTATGAGGTAATGATAGCTCACGATGGTATAGAGTGCCTAGAAGCTGTCAAAGAAAAGAAACCTTACGCAATAGTTCTAGATGTAATGATGCCTAGAATGGATGGATACGAGACTGTTCGTAATCTGAAAGCCAACGCTGAAGATGCTTCTATTCCTGTTGTTATTGTAACTGCTCTGAACGATACTGCAAACCAATTGAAATCTATAGAAGCAGGTGCTGATGATTTCCTAAGCAAGCCAATTGAAGAGAAATTATTAGTTGCTAAAGTTAAATTACTTTCGGATCTAAATATTGCTCAGAAAAAGGTAATAGCGCTTACTCAAGCGTTAGATGGAGCTGGTCAATCTTCTCAAGAAGTACTTACACAAGCCGGACTAAACGTAGAATAATGAAAAATAGAATATTTATAACTACTCTAACTATTATCATAGCTACACTATTTTTGGGTAGCTGTAAAACATTGAATCAGTTCGCAGATTCTCTGAACAATTTGCAACGTCTTGAGTTCAAACTAGACGAAGTAAATAATTTCCGATTAGCAGGTGTGAACCTAAGTAATATAAAATCTGTAAGTGATATTTCTCTTATGGATGGTATAAAACTAACTAAAGCTTTTTCCGAAAAAAGATTACCGGCTCAATTTGTTCTGAATGTAGATGCAAAGAATCCAAATGATGGTACAGGTGGATCAAAACAATCATCTGCTACTCTTACTGCTCTAGATTGGAAACTATATATAGACGACAAAGAGACTATAGCTGGTAATATCAATAAAGAATTGGTTATCCCAGGAACTGGTAGCTCTGAGACAATCCCATTGGTTATGAATATAGACCTTTACGAATTCTTTGGTAACAAAGGATACGAAGATATTATAAACCTAGCTCTAGCTATTGGTGGACAAGGCGGAAGCGCTTCACGTTTGAAACTAGATGCAAGACCTACTGTTAAGACTCCACTTGGCAATATAAACTACCCGAACCGAATCACTATAGTTGATAAGGGCTGGACAAACTAAATGTTTGAATCTATTACGATTATTTCATATATTGTCTTGATTAATATCTCAAATAATAACGGAGCTTTGTAGCTTTTTATGGACGTTCCCCTGATTATAACGGCTGTATCTATACTAATTGCTACTTCTATTTCTTTTTTATCTAATATGATCTCAGCTTTAAGCCAAGATGATATAGATGAGTTCATAGAGAACGAAACACCAAACGCGCGTAAACTTCAAAAAATTTGGCTAAAGTTTGATGATACTTTCAATCCATTTATGGTAATTGAAACTTCTCTTTATGCTATAGCTTTATTTTCTTTCGGTTTAACTTATCAAATAGGAACTAATGGTCTATTAGCCATTATAAGTGGCTTTGTAATTCTTATTATCATTACTCTATTGCTTAAGTTCATAGCTTACTTCACAGGTATAAAGCTATCGAAAACTATGGCAACTAAGTTTGTGCCTTTCTTTGAATTATTTTACTCGGTTCTCTCACCATTGGAATTACTAAACGAGAAATTATCACATAAAGTCAGTGGTAAAAATGCGGAGGAATTTAGCCGTGAGGAAATAACAGCTCTATTCGAATCTGCAAAAGACGAAGGCTCACTAGATGATGATGAATATAGAATTCTTAAGAACATAATGAACTTCAGTGAAGTACTAGTAACTGATGTATTAACACCTAGAACTGTTATGATTACTCTACGTGCTAGCCAGACAATAGGCGAAGTACAAGACGTAACTGAACTAAGCCAATACTCACGTATTCCGGTATGGAGTGACGATCATGAAGAAGAAGAAATCATAGGATATGTTCTTTCCAAGGATATTTTCTTGACAGCTTTAAAAGGAGAAAAGGATAAAAAAATCAGCTCCATCACACGCGAACTCACCCTAATAAATGAAAATACACGACTAGATAAAGCCCTAGAAGAATTCCTTCGTCGTAAAAAGCACATGTTCGTAGTAGTAGATGAGTATGGCGGTGTTGAAGGTCTAATCACTATGGAAGACGTACTAGAAACTATACTAGGCGTAGAAATAGTAGACGAAGGTGATAAAGTTGCTGATCTCCGCGTATTAGCCAAACAACAAAGAGACAAACGTATAGAACGTAAAAATGATATGTAATCACATATCAATGGTTATTATGAAGTACCTTTCTTCGATTCTGTTCCTTTTACTTTCCTTTTGCACTTTAAATTCTGAAGAACATAAACGTATTGGAGTTAATTATTCTAATTCCATAGGAATATACTCACTTGCATCTAACCTAAGTGACGAATCGGATATAGTCTCTTCCATCGAGAGATTCAGTTTATCCTATCATACAGAATTCGAACAAAGACATTTAATTCATGAAACAGATGTTGTCTTAAAAATTGGATTTTCTAATTATCAACTAATTGAAAGCGAAGACATACGAGAACTGAATTCTGTTGACTTTCAAATAGGATTTGGTGATATATATGAGCTGAATAATAGCTTAGTATTTTACTTTTATATCGGTGGACAAATCAGCTATTTGTACAATGCTCCATCTAACTCACCTATTAGAACAGCCAATTCATTCCCATTTATATCAACTGGTTTAATGTATAATATCACTAGTGGCTTAGAGCTCAAAGCTGAGCTACAATCTGGCTTGTTTAGCAATAGATTATTGGGCATCATACCTAGTTATGAGTTTGGATTGGCTTGGCGGTATTAGTGCAGTACTACTTTGATTATAATAATTTGTTTTTATCTTAGAATGCTCTGCACAGGCACTCCGCTTCGTATCGTTCTGAATGACAAGTTTCGTAGAGACGTATTGTTTTCACTGAGCGGCGCCGAAGTGTATACGTCTCTACAAAAAAAGCCCCCTAAATGAACAGAGGGCTGCATAATATTATTTGTACCTAATGCGAATGCCCTACGGAGCCTTTGTCCATTTCAGCTTGTAGGAAATATGCTTGCGTTTGGGCTATTTTCATTACTTTATCATTGCTCAAAATACTCTTTACCTCTACCCATCCATCTTTGATAAGTCCAGTTATAACTTTTACTCTTCTTAGTTGTACATGGTCATCATCTTTTCCTTCATATACGAACGCATAAAAGTCTTTGCCGTCTCGGACTAGAGCAGATTCAGGTAAAGCGTTCACTTTAGACGAATCTATTAGTATAGTACCCTTTATATATATTCCTGGGATTAGTCCTTCTTTGTTGTCCTTTATTTCTGCGTGTATATGTACCGCCTTTGGGTTCTCTTCGAATACTTTACCAACTGAATAAATCTCTGCATTCAGCTCCCTATCGGGAATATATTCGGTGCTGAATCTAACTTTTTGCCCTTTCTTTACTTTCATAGCATCTTTCTCGAATATCATTAGGTCTGCGTGGATATGGTCATTGTTTACTATGCTGAGTATCTCATCATTGGGGTTTATATATTGCCCATTTCTTACCGCAACTTTGGTTACGAAACCTGGTATCGGACTTTTGATAGCAATGTTTTCAGTAATTTCACCTTTTAGTACATTGTCCGTGCTTATACCAAGCATCTGGAGTTTTTTCTTCTCCCCTTTGTAACGTGCACTTTTTGATAGATATTCCGACTTTACCTTCTGAAAAGATTTACCTGAGTTTGCATCCAAATCGAATAACTTTTTCTGTCTTTCGAATTCAGTTTCCAAATATTCTAATTCACTAGCCAACTCGATGAAGTTAGTTTGAAGCTCCACTAGATTCGGATGATGCATAATAACTAAAGTCTGACCTTTAGCTACTTTATCTCCTTCTATTACCTTTATATCCCTTATATTAGCCCCTACCATTGCGGTTACAGTAGCTTCATTGTTCGGGGGTAACCTAAGGTGTCCAGTAGCATATACTGCTTCGCTGAGGTTTCTTCTAATTAGTGAATCGAACTTTATATTCATAGATTCAAATACTTTTTTATCTATTTCTAGTACATCATCATCGTGTGGATGAGCTGCGTCTGCTACTTCGTCGTGTGGATGGTCAGCGTGAGGATCTTTGCTTTGTTCGTTAGTACAAGAAGCAAACGTTATCGCCAATAATATTAAAATTAATTTTTTCATTTCTATTTCTCTTACTTGTTAGTATAATATTTTAGATTGAGGTACGAATTATAAAAATTCTTCATCGCGTCAATATAGTTTGCTTCTATATCTATAACTTCTCTTATGCTTTGTACGAAGTCAGTATAGTCTATTTCACCGTTTTGATATCTTTGGAATGATTTCTCTTTTATGTCCATCACCAGCGGCATCGCTTCGTTTTCATAATATTCGAATGAGGTTTCCCATTTTTTCATCTCTAGCAATTGAGATTTATAGTTCGCATTAAACTCCATTTCCTTCATTATTAATGTCTGCTCTGCTATTACGAAGTCTTGCTCTGCTGCCCCAATATCACCCGATACAGAGTTGAAGATAAGAGGGAAAGATATGCCTACTTGATATGAATAAAAACCAGATTGCCCTTGTATGTCTTGTATAGCATAGTTCCCTGATATTTTGGGATATAGATCACTATAGCTCATATCTAATTGCGATTGGCTAACTTCTATATTCTGTTTGTAGTACTCTAGGAAAGGATGAGACTTGTTTAACTCCAATTCCGATGTGACTATATTTTCCAGATTAGTTGTAGCATCTGCTATATACATATTATCGTCTGGTAACCATTTATTAAGCTGAATTATTGCTTGTTCAACTTCTATTTTTGATCTTTGAAGTTGATTTGCTATTTCATTGGATTTTGATTTTGTAATAGAATACTCTAATCCAGAAATATCCTGTAATTCATATTTCGCTTTATTAATCTTTCTGATATCTACGAATAAAGAATCAAACTTGCGGTAAAATTCGTAATGCCTGATAGCGGCAGCAACTTTCATCCAATCGCTAGAAACTAGCTGCGATAGTTGCAATTCTGTCAGATTAAAATCTATTTCTGCAAGCTTTATTTGTGCTTCGTAATAATCACTTTTCGCAAATGCTCCGAATATGTCAATATTATTTTGGCCCAAACCAATAATGCTCTGAACTCCAGAGCTGCCATTACCAGCTTCTTCGACGCTTGTAAATATTTGAGTTTGTCCGAAATCAAGGCTCTTTTTACTTTGCTTATTAGCCTTGGTTATCGAATGTTCTTTTATCTTGAGTTGAGGGTAGTGCTCTTTTGCAAGTTGAACGGCCTCTTCCATCGAGATCGCCTTAGCGTCATACTTTTGAGCAAAAGTACTATTGACACTGAATACGAATAGTACTAATACAGCTATAGCTGCATTTGCTATTTTAAGATTTGGTCTCATTTTACGTGTCTCCACCCATCTATACATAATTGGTAACAAGAATAAAGTTAGCAAAGTAGAAGTGAAAAGCCCTCCTATTACAACAGTAGCAAGT
>JAUHXN010000352.1 GCA_030426865.1 bacterium
AAGACTGACTCAGCTAATATATAAACTGGATTTATCGCTACAGAATCATCATAGTAGATTCTGAGAGTCATAGTATCTTTTTTCTGTACTTTTGCTTTATACTCGATTGGAACTTGATAATAAGATTCACCGTCAATAGTGAACTCACTTACACCATTATTGAGTATTATGTCATTCGTCGAGCTATAATTATGTTCCAAGTTCACCTTTATTGGATACTGGCTGTAATTCCTAAGGTTAATGTATTTTTTCTCAACCTCTTGCCCCACGAATACCTGACCAAAGCGGAACCAATCAACTTTATTTTCTAGCTTTTTATCTACTATGAATGATTTGAAATTGACCCTGTCTGTTGATTTTCCAAAAGGGTAAATTGCATAAATATAAGATTGTCTTCTATTACTTAATTGGGTTGAAAATGAAAACGCCATACCTAGGCACTCACCTTGTTCTAATGTTCCATCACTAAATACACTATCTAATCGAAATTCATCATGATCAGTTTCGTATTTGGTATTTGTTATATCTATTGGTACCACACCATCATTACAAAGTATATTATCAATGATTGTATCACGTACTTCACCACGATACGTGGTATCAAATACAATTTCATCGATAGTAAAATAAGGTTTGCTCGATGCAATCTCAAATAGATCTGAGTAACCAATATCATATAATTGTTCGTTCGAAATTTTAACTAAAAGCATAATCTTCTCATCTATATCACTCTTGGGATTTCTGCTTACGACTGCAAACCCATTATCGTATGTTTTTGTTGTTCCGCCAACACCACGAATAGAAGTTATTTTCTTATACCAACTCTTGTTGCCTTCTTTTGAGTACTTAGTCATTAATATGTAATTCGAACTCCCAGTATTAACATCCGCTATAAGGTAAATATTACCATTTATATCTAATTCCATACCCATTGGATACTCATCATTTTCTTGAAAGCGATTATACCAAATTAACTGACCATCTATGCTTAGTTTACAGAGCCAAGTGTATCTTTTAATCCAAGGGTAATTCTTTATAAGAACAGAATATCCATTTATAATTACCTCGCCTTTGCTATTCTCAATTAAGTTATATGGGTTATCCGTTTCATGAGTATATTGAAAATCCCAAATTTGCTTACCCTCTTTATCAGTTTTAACAACCCAAGCATGGTTTTTATCTTTAAACTCATTTCCTGGATCTCCAATATAAATAGTATCTACAGAATTAGAACTACCATAAAGTAACAGACCACCATCCATAGACAACTGCATATCTGTGAGTACCTCGTCCTTATCTCTACCGTAAGTCTGAGTCCATATTATCTCACCCAAATCATTGACTTTCAATGCCCAAAATTCAGATTTGCCTTTTGTACTTATTATATCACCATCTACTGAGCCAGTGTAACCACCCAAATAGAAGTTTCCTTCTTTATCTTTGTCTATATCAATGCCTATATCGTAATTAGAGCCACCATAATTTTTCTTCCAAATTAGTTCTCCTTGTTCGTCTAGTTTCATAAGAAGTAGGTCGTAATCGCCTTTTAGATTTTCTTCAAAGTCAATAGAATTTGTCTTCCCAATTAACATCAAGCTTTTATCATCAGTTTCAATAACCGAGTTTATTACATCTTCGCCTTCTTTACCGCCATAGGTTTTAGTCCATAACTGTTCACCATCTTTATTCATTTTACAAACTAGTATATCATCAAACAATTTTTTGGACGTAGATGAATCTTTACCCCTTGTGCTTCCAACGGTTAGATATCCTCCGTCACTAGTTTGTATTAGCTTATGTGAATTATCATTCTTGCTAATACCAAATGATTTATCCCATTCGTGTTCGAAGAACTTACTCTCTGGCTTGAAGTATGTTTCAATTCTTATTAAACACTTATCACTATTGAGGTGTGGTGCCTTCCATTTATAACTAGTACCAACTGCAGAATCAGTAATAGTTGACCAACCAGCCCCGTTATTAGCAGAGAACTGGATAATATATCTATCGAAACCTGGCACCTTAGTCCAATTTATAACTATCTCCTCTTGGTATAGATAATAGTCACCTTTGGTTGGACTAGTTATAGTTGTAGCTTCTATTATTGTATCTTGGTATTTATAACCACCGAGAAATCCTATCTCAATAGATTGTTCATTAGTTTTTAATTCATATTCAGTGTAGCTTTTAACGGAATCATTTGGTATGTACCTTATAGTAAGGCTCTTTGGCTCGTCTTTTTTCAAACTTATTGGTAATTGCTCTACAATACTATAGAAAGGGGATCCGAATTTAAAGTCAAATGACTGTAGAACATCATCTATTTCGGAAGTGATTGTTATCGTAGTATCATTTTGAGAGTTGATTCCTAACTCACCAAATTTAATGAACGAAGGAGATACACTAATCTGTGAATAGATAGTGACGGGTATAAAAACAATTAATAATAAGTATTTCAAAATAGTTTTTCCAAAGTTGTACAAACCCCTTTTCTATATAGACACATGAATTGCAAAAACGTCTCATAAATGACGAAAGTTTTTTCTTGTCCAGTGTTTTGGCTTCACTAAATATAGTAATAGTATGTGGATAATGCAAGTGTGCAGTTTAGATAGGCGTCTTGTCCTCCGC
>JAUHXN010000045.1 GCA_030426865.1 bacterium
TTGTTTAATATCTCATTTGCCTTAATGCTATTTTTAATCTGTACAGACATTTTAACAGCAAGTTGTCTTGCTGTAATTAGTGCTTTTAACTTACAAAGCTCGTTGCTAGGTAGTTTATAAGGAACTAAACGATGCTTGTTCGTAATCGTATAGGATGCTATTCTATATGCATCTATGGCGTCTGTCTTACCCCTTTGGATACCTATAGATTTCTTTAGATCGAATGGATTAACCAAGTAATAACAAGCGCTCTTATCATTTAAGATAGAAACTAATAAAGCTCCATAATGGCCTGTATGTTCCATTGAGAATTCAATAGTATTTATGCCCAAAGATTTTAACCATTTAATAATGGCTGTCTTTGTGTTTCTAATAACACCAAACGATGTTTTTTTGTGAGTATCGACATCAACACAGCAGAAGTCTAAAGTGTCTTTAGAAATATCAATACCAATTATATATTTTTTCATAACTTTGAGTATTGCGATTAAACAACTCTGTAACAACCAAATAAAGGTTTGTGTGCTAACGCTATTAATAAGCCTTCAAGCTTAACATTCTAAATGGTACTAAAAACCTAAGAGGAGTAAAGGACTGATGCTCAGTATAAACCCTACAGTTTAGAAGTCGAAATAGTTCACCTAAACTCCTCTTGGTTGTTCAGATATTTAATCTGATTAATGATTTACAAATCTAATTATTATAAGAATGCTAATCTAATAGCGACAGTCGAAGTAAAAGACTGAGGAGGACTAAGTAGAAAGTTCGTCTTTGTTTGTCCACCTCCGTCTGCGGAGGACATTCCATCTCTTTTGAGCAATCAGATACTAACTACTTACTATGTCACCAATTCTTCAAAGAACATATCAACTTCTAATGTTATTGACTATTGATACAATAATAGAAAATTTGATAACCCCATTATGCGGTTCTTGCCACTTGATTCACCCTAATTAATCAAAGGCAGTTTTATACGATGCAATTAAATAGAGAGACTAACGTGATTAACTTACATTCGAAGTTCACTTCGAGTTGCAAGACGAAATGGTTTCGTTTATGCTTTTATAACAAGTGTAAAGGAACACATTATGTCAATAGACAAAGATCTAATAATTAAGCAACTACAGAAAGTGATGTCATTTATAGGTAGCGATTTACTTGAGAATATTACGGGAAGAATAATCCGTGAGATGAGCTTAAACGGAGTTGAGGAAAAAGAAATCAACGATGTTATTTTCAAATTTGTTGTTTCTAGCCCAAATTTTAAAATTTACAATAAGCCGAATATACCAACTACTGACAATACGGGTAAACTACATTATCCGAATAACAAGAAATTCGAAACTACAATTGAAAGATTAAGTTTCGTGTAATTAAATGCTATATCAATAAGTGAAGATAATCTCTTTAATTCTACATAATACACATCAACTTCGCTTTTATAATGAAATTCCCCTTTTTAAAAAAGGGGTGGCCACGCCTATGGCGTGGACGGGGTATTTAAGTAGCCACAGAATTTGTTATTATCTGATTCTTCCGACTAATTTTATACTTTATTTCTCTTTAAGGTTGTTCTATTTTTTTGAACACCCCGTCCTGCTTCGCAGTCCACCCCTCTTTCGCTTCTCTTAAAGAGGGGAATATCTAGCTTTTAACTACTGCAGTAAAGTTACCCTCTCCACAAAATACATATCAACTTCGCCTTTACCTTTGGCATTGATTTTACCTCTGTGAACGAATAAAAAGTCAGGGTCATTTTTTAGTAAATCAAAAGTACTTTGACTTATATTAACTTTACCAACTTCTCCGGCACTCTCCATTCTCGATGCGGTATTTACCGTATCACCCCATATATCATATTGGAATTTCTTTACTCCGACTATACCTGCTACAACGTTGCCTGTGTTTATCCCTACTCTCATTTCGAATGGATATTTACCTGCGTTCACTCGCTCTATTTTGCGTTTGCTAATGAATTCTACCATCTCAAGTCCTGCTAGAACAGTGTTTTTGATTGAGTCATTGTACGGTACAGGCAATCCACCCGCAGCCATATACGAATCGCCTATTGTCTTAATCTTCTCGATTCTATATTTCGAGCAAATATTATCGAATGCCTCGAAGCAAGTGTTTATTTCTGAGACTAATTCAGTTGCAGATAGCTCTTCTGAAATTTGTGTGAACTCCTTGAAATCAGTGAATAGTACGGAGATTAAATCATAGCTTTTAGCCTCAGATTTACCGTTTTCTTTGAGCTCTTGCGCTATTTTTTCGGGTAGTATGTTTAGTAACAATGCTTCTGATCTTTCTTTTTCTATTGAAATTTCATTTCTTGATTTTTTGATGGATTTGTTTCTAAAATACAAACTAACAGCTATCACAAGTAAGAGTAACCCAGAGCCAATAGCTATATTTCGTTTCTGATTCTCACTATTTAGTTGCTTTTCATATTCTAGTTTCAATTCTAATTCTTTTTGATTCTGCCTTAGACTATCTGCTACTAATTGCTTTTGGAATTCCATTTGTTGAAGGTCTTTCAATATTTCATTCGAATTAATACTATCATTTAGTGCAGCCATTTTCTCGTGAAAAAGTAGAGCTTGTATGTTATTTCCTTGACCTTTATATGCCTTGTATAAACAATCGCATGCATTTCTCTCATATTCTGGTGAACCAATTTGTTTACTTACTTCCAAGCCTTCCTTGCACACACTTATCGCATCATTGTACTTATTTAGAATATTATAAATAGTACCAAGGTTAATATTCGAATTCGCATATCCACTAAGATTATTCAAATTCATGTTCAAATCGATACTTTTCTGTAAATATATTATTGCCTTTGTAGGGCTATCAGTATGTTTATAGTATAATCCTAAGCTATTATAGGTTCTTGCCAAACCTGGTTTATGATTAATTTCTTCTGATATTTTTAAGCTTCTGTTGAAATATTCTAAAGCTTTTTCAAAATCAAGGTTTGAGTTGTACAAAGCCCCAATATTGTTGAGTAAACCTGCCATTCCAACTTTATTCCCATCTTTTTCAAAATACTCTAACCCCTTCTTGTAATATGTAATTGCGTTGTTTATATCTTCCTGAGATGCATATACATTCCCAATGTTGTTATATAAAGAGGATAGTTCAGAATTATTTGCGACTTTCTCACGCATCGTTAGACTTTGCTTAAAGTATTCCAAAGCTTTTACGTAATCTCCTCTCCCAAAATGAATATTTCCTAAGAGATTCATAGCCGAAGAAATACCTCTTTCATTCTTCTTTTCTTTTGCAAAAACTAGCAATCTATTAGATAAAATTAGTGCCGAATCAGGGTTTGAATAAAGGTGTTTGATAGCTATAAATCTACCTAACGAGGCTATACGATTTGAATCTGATAGAGAGGGATTATTCCAATTATTATATAGTGAATCTAAGCTGAAAGATTTGGAATAAGAAAATGTTAAAACTATAATGGAAAGAATTATTATTTTCTTCATAGTTTATCTGCATTTTTTACAAAATACATATCAACTTGGCCTTTACCTTTGGCTTGTACTTTGCCGCGATGTTCGAAGACGAAGTCTGGATCATTTTTAATTAACTCATAAGTACTTTGACTTATATTAACTTTACCAACTTCGCCGGCACTCTCCATTCTCGATGCTGTGTTTACAGTATCACCCCACACATCATATTGGAACTTCTTTACACCTACTATTCCCGCAACAACTGGCCCTGTATGGATTCCTATTCTCATTTCAAAAGATAAACTACCTTCGTTTTGTCTAGTTAATTGCCTTTGCGATATGAAATTAGCAATCTCGATTGCTGCTAATACTGTATTTTTAG
Organism: bacterium; assembly: GCA_030426865.1. Classification (GTDB taxonomy): domain Bacteria; phylum Bacteroidota; class Ignavibacteria; order Kapaibacteriales; family UBA2268; genus PGYR01. The sequence continues at coordinate 3,847 of JAUHXN010000045.1, forward strand.
TTGACTCTTCGAAAGGTATTGGCAATCCGCCAGCTGCCATATAAGAATCGCCAATAGTTTTAATTTTTTCTATTCTATATTTATCACAAATCTTATCAAAATACTCAAAGCAAAAATTTATCTCATCTATAAGTTGGTGGGCAGTTAACTGTTCTGAAGCTTGAGTAAATTCTTTGAAGTCCGTAAACATAATAGAAACATTGTCAAAATCTCTGGCTTCTGACTTTCCTTTTTCCTTGAGTTCTTTAGCTATTTCAGCAGGAAGAATATTAAGTAAAAGCTTTTCTGAACGGTCTTTTTCGTTGGAAATTTCGTTTTTCGTTTTGCTAATAAATCTATTACGACTATAAAGTCCACCAGCTACTAAAACGAAAATCATTCCGATTGCTAGTGCAATATTTCTTTGTTGATTCTCATCTGATATTCTTTTTTCATATTTCAATTTGGTTGCTAACCTTTCCTCTCTTATTTTTAAACTATCTGCTAGCAATAATTTTTGGAATGCTTTTCTTTGAATATTCTTAGATGTTTCAATAATATTCAATTCATTAGTATATTCAATTGACTTTTCGAAATAATGAAGAGCTTTCGCTGGTTGAGATGATGCTTTATATGCCTGATAAAGACAATCACAATAAAGTCTATTTGTAAAAATATCCTCAGTCTCTTTAGCAAACATCTCAGAACGTTTACAGTTAACTAAAGCTTCTCGAATATTTCCTTGCTTTATATTAATAAGCCCTAAGCTACTTAATGCATTTGAAATACCTTTGATTTCACCAGTTTCTTCGAATGAATCCAGACTTCTAATATAGTACTCTTTTGCTTTTTCATATTTATGTTGATTGGTATATACTTTACCAATAGTGATTAGTGAAATAGCTATACCACTTTTATCACCTATTTCTTCATATATTTCTAGTGATTGTTCAAGATACTCAAAGGCTTTACTATAATTCTTCAAGTCTATCTGAATTTCCCCCAATTCTATATAGGTATTAGCTAAACCACGAATGTTATTCATCTCTTTTTCAATTTCTATACTTTGGTTGAAGTACTTGAGAGCTTTGTCAAATTCTTGAAATTCAAGAAATATCAAGCCAATATTATGGAAAGTTGACGCTTTGCCTGCTCTATCTTTAAGCTCATCTTTTATATGGATACTTTTATCGAAATAATCAAGAGCGTTTACATACTCGCCCTTCTCTACATATATTAGTCCAAGGTTATTGTAGATAGCAGAGATTTCTTCTTTCATATCTAGTTTAATATAAATAAACAATGCTCCATTGTAATTCTGAAGTGCATTGTTATAATCTCCTAAATCTCTGTAAACAGAACCTAGATTAACGTAAGTAGCAGCTAAAGCTTCTTTTTTATCTAATTCTTTGTAAATACTAATAACTTCTTGAAATAAAACTGACGCTAATTCAAAATTACCTTGGTAATAATATGTAGTTGCAATAAAGAATTTCGATTGTGCTATATTGTATTTATCTATCGGGTTCTTACTTTTCTCAAGACTTTGATTAAATAGATTGAGGGCCTTTTCGTATTCACCTGATTTTAATTTAAGTACCCCTCTCATCATAAATGCATTTGTAATACAATAATTAGAAGTTTTTAAATCTTTCGAGGCACTAAATTTAATGAGTTTCTCTATATAGAATTCTGCGGAATCAGAATTATTGAAGATGTAGTTGTCCCAGATATACTTGTTGAAAGATACAGTGCGGACTGAATCATTTAGCTCTTTGTTATTCCATTTTACCAATAACGTATCATCAGTCGCATCCAATTTTGGACTGAGAGAAAACATTAAAAGTATAACTAATATTAGTAATTTCATAGAAATTTGTAAGTTGCTTGATTATCAATATACTAATAATTCCTATACAGAGGTTTAAACTCTAATTCTTTGCGACTAGTTTATTCGATTTTCTTCTTTTGATGAAGTAACCGCCTACTATCAATAGTATAAGTAAACCACTTCCTAAGAAAATCATATTTTGGATATTACTTCTTTCGTCTATTCTACTTTTTCTTTTTTCTTTTTCTCTATCCAAACTATCGGATAATATTTTTTTCTCATATTCTAATTGGACTAATTTTTCTGCAGTTTCTTTGTTGTTTATACTGTCAACTAGAATATTCGACTTTTCCATATAAGTTAAAGCGGTCTTATCATCTCCCTTTAGCTTGAATGATTTATATAGACAATCGCATGCATCTTTTTCTATCTCTATTGCTCCAATCCTATTAGAAATGCTATAACTTTTCTCGCAATTATTAATTGCTTTAGTTATTTGCTTCTGACCTATATGACATCTGCCTATGTTTAGATAACAAGCCGCAATATCAAAGCTGTGTTCCATTTTTTCATAGGACTTCAAGCTCTCTCCGAAGTACCAAAGTGCTTGCTTGTAATCATTTTGATCCATTGCTAGTTCACCTAAAGTAAACAACATACTGGCTATTCCTTTGGCATCATTTAATTCGATGTAAATTTTTAGAGATTTGTTATAATTTTCAAGTGCTTCTTTATAATCTTTCATTCCAGCTTTTATATAACCTACATTTGCGTATGTATTAGCTAGTTGAAATCTATCATTTGACGTAAGTAATATTTCTAAAGCTTTATTGATATTAACTAGGGCTTTTTCCATCTCACCCAGATCATACTGAATTAATGCGATATTATGATAGCCACTACCAATAGCTTCTTTATATCCAATTTCTTTAGCAAGTTTAATGCTTCGTTCATAATATATTATTGCTTGTTTGTTATTTCCCATAAAATCATAAGTGGTACCAATATTGTTATATGATTGTATCATCCCATGCTTATTATCCATTTCTTTTAGTATTTCTAAACACTTCTTATTGTATTCCAAAGCCTTATTATAATCACCGAGGTTATTATACATATAAGCAATATTAGTAAGAGAACTAGATATTCTTTTTTTATTTTGTAATCTTTCATTAATGACTAAAGCTTTATCCAGATAATCTAAAGCTATTTTATATTTACCTTCATAGGAACTAAGGATAGCAAAGTTGTTGTATGATTCACTAAGTCCTAAATCGTTCTTTTTCATCTTCGAATAAATATATAGTTCGTCAGTAAGTGATTTTGCTGAGTCAGGATCTGAATAAATCAAACTGGTTGAAATATATTTTGCTAGTCCTACTATACGACTAGAGTCAGGTAGTGCTTCGTTCTTCCAAATGGCTAATAGAGAGTCAGCGTTTTTTGCAGAGGATGATGACGAAACCACTATTAAAAAAAGTATAAGTAGTTTTTTCATTTGGATCTTTTTACTGTTGAATAAAGAAAAATAAGAAATATATAGACAAAGATAATAAATTTATTGGAAAATATAGAATTAAATTGAATGTACTATATGTTAAGAAAAATGGATTATTTTAACACGAGGGGAATGTCATGTTAAAAAAAGCCATATATTTAACATGAGTTGATTGTCAAGTTAAAATAAACTACTTTTTCCAATAAGATGGCGCTAGTAGTATAATAACTGTCAAGACTTCTAATCTACCTACAAGCATCAGAAATGACAATAACCACTTAGAGATATCTGGTAAAAATCCGAAATTGTCCGTAGGCCCCGTTAGGTTTAAACCTGGACCTATATTATTGACTGCTGTTATTGCAGAACCGATTGCCGTTTCGAAATCTAAACCGAATATAATTAGTAAGTATGTTGAAGCCCCAAGTATAAATACATATAGCACAAAAAATCCAAGTACATCGTGAATTACTTTGTCATCAATTCTTGAATCTCCTATTTTTATAGGGACAATAGCTCTTGGGTGTAACACTTTTACGAATTGGTTATATGCGAATTTTAGTAGTAGCATTATTCTTATTACTTTCATTCCCCCAGAAGTCGAACCAGCCATACCTCCTGAAAACATCAGAGCCAATAGTAATATTTGTGTTCCTGTTGACCATTGTTCGAAATCGGCCGTTGCAAATCCTGTAGTCGTTACTATAGCTAATACTTGAAACAAGACATCTCTTGCAGCAGGCTCTACAGCCCCTTCATAAAGCGAGTAAACATCTGTAAATATAACTACAGAAGATATTATAACCATTGTTACATAAAATTGAAATTCTTTACTCTTGATTACGCTTTTGAAATCTCCACGTAACCAATGGTAGTGTAAGGAGAAATTGGTACCAGCCACGAACATAAAGAAAATGATAATATATTGTATATATGCTGATTGACCAGCTATACTGGCATTATAAGTAGAAAAACCACCAGTAGCTAATGTAGCAAATGAATGGTTGAGAGCGTTATAAAAATCCATACCTCCAGTCATCAGTAGTACTAATTCCGATGCAGTGAAAAGTAAATAAACTCCCCAAAGTAATTTCGCAGTTTGTGTGATTCTAGGTTTAAGCCTATCTGAAATAGGTCCAGGGGATTCCGCCTTGAACAAAGACATACCACCGATACCTAAGAAAGGAAGTATGGCAATAGTCAAAACTATAATACCCATACCACCAAACCAATGCGTTATACTTCTCCAAAGCAATATGCCTTTTGGTAAGGTCTCAATTTCTGATAGAATAGTAGACCCAGTTGTGGTAAAACCTGACATTGATTCGAAGAATGCATCAGCAAAGGAAGGTATTGCTCCCGAAAGCATATATGGTAAACTTCCAAGCAAAGCCATTATTATCCAACCAAAAGTAACGATTGCGAAGCCGTCTTTAGTCTTTAAATCGGTTTTCTTATCATTAGTTAGAAATGCAAGAATACCTATACTAAAACATATAGCTGCTGATATTAGAAATGCTTGAGCGTCACCAGAGCCATAATAATAACTAAAGGGCAAAGGCAATAGCATACCTAACCCTAGAAAGATAGATAGAAATGCTAAAACACGTATTACTATTTTATAATTCATTATTTACTCGAAAAGTGATTCAACACTTGGGAAAGAGTCAGGCAATGAGAAAACTACTACCTTGTCGCCGGCAATTATCTGCGTATTACCTTTAGGGATTATTAGTTCCTCATCTCTTAGTATAGCTCCTAGTACAGCACCTTTAGGAATTTTTAATTGCATAATAGGTTTGCGAGTTACTTTTGATTTTTCTTTTACTACAAATTCCACAATCTCAGCGTCTAGTCCAGGGAGTTCTGCAAACTTCGCAATTCCACCACCCTTTATTAACCTTGTAATAGCGTTAACTGTGATTTGTTGCTTGCTTACAACTGCATCAAGGTTCAGAGCAGGTGTCAAAGGTAAGTATTCACTTTTCTTAATAAGAGATACAGTTCTTTTCACTCCTATGTGTTGGGCTACTATACTCGTGATTATATTCGTTTCATCATCACCAGTGATAGCTATAAATTGATCCATCGAATCTAGACTTTCGGACATAAGCAAATCCAAATTCGAACCGTCACCATGTATTACTAACGATTTATTAAGTTTTTCTGCTATGGCTCGAGCTTTTTTCTCATCACTTTCTATTATTTTCATATTTATTTCACCATCTAATTCCATAGCCACGAAAGTTGCAGTTAGTCCACCACCTATTACTAGTATATTTTCAATTTGTTTTTTAGTTTTACCTAAGTATTCCAAAGCTGTATCTTGGTAATAAGGTGCACAAACCATATATATCTGATCACCGGGTAGAAGTATGTCACTACCTTTGGGTACAATTGTGTTTTGCCCACGTTTGATAGCGGTAACTGTCAATGGTGGATTATCTAGTTCTTTCCCCAAATCCATTAACTTCTTATGTAATAAAGAAGAGCTGCTATCTAATCTAAGGCCAAAGAACTTTAATTTGCCCCCTTCAAATTCAATAATATCAGTCGTGTTTGACTGACGTATAAGTCTTACTATTGTATCTGCAGTTTCCTTTTCGGGTTGTAAGAAATGGTCAACACCAAACTCTTCTTTGCTAATTACATGATCTTCAAAAAGATATTCGGGGTTTCTTACTCTAGCAATAGTAGTTTTTACACCATGTTTTTTTGCAATTTTACAAGCCAAAATATTTACTTCATCATTATCAGTTAGTGCAGCTAATACATCAGCTTTCTCTACTCCTGCATCTTTTAAGATGGAGGAGCTACACCCGTTACCCGTTATTACAAAGGCGTCTAGGGTGTCAGAGGCAAAATTAGCAAGTGCCTCATTACTTTCTATAAGAGCAATATTGTGCTTTTCTTTCGAAAATCGACGGGCCGATTGATATCCAATATCACCTGCACCAATAATAATTATTTCCATTTTAAATATTTTTTTTTATATTATGCTTTCCGTAGGATATAATTTAGAATTATTTATTTAGAAAAGAAAAAAAGGATCCGCTTATAAGTATATTTTTTACTATTTGATATTTGATTAAAATATTCGTAAAATAGAGATTCAAGTTATACACTTTTATTAATTATTTTTAAAAAAAGTCTATATTTGAAGTGTGTCTGTTTAAATAAAATTTGAAATTTAACATAATTCAAAGGTAAAATATGTCTAAAGGCGGTGGAGATGGTAAGGTCTATTTCGTACTTTATCTAGCGGTAGTATTAGAGCTTCTAATCATTATCGTAGAGAGAGATGAAGCTGAAGAGCACTTACATCAAAAGCAAAAAGAGGCAATGAAAATTGTCCAGTCTATTCTATCACAACTTCAGTCCGGTTCTGGTACTGAAGGTATTAATACAAGACCTCAAGATGAGATTACTATTCCACCTCCAGGTGTGAATATCAAGGAGATTTTGGATATTGATATCAAATCTGAAAGAAGGTATATTGTAGAAGTTGGTGTAACCGATGTTAGCGCAAATGCTGGCAGAATGGAAGGTGAAGCACAAAAAGAATATATGGAAAGACTAGAAAAACTAGTTAGTCTTGCAAATGTAGAAGACCTAGAATATCAAATCTTTTATAATAGTAGTTTAGAAAGTGGTGCCGTACCTAGATTCCCTGATGATGATTATCTAAGGGATCAGTCAATAGATTTTACTAAATATGATCTAGGTAAAGCTATTATTGACCCAGAATCTAACACTGCTTGGGAATTCATTGGTATCCAGAAAATTGAAATGGATCATGAAGCAACTTTCAAGAAATTGGATTTAGCCAATATAAGCAAAGACCTCATGCATCCTGTATATAAGAAAGAACGGCTGATAAGAGGTCCTATCCTTGCACCTCCATCTACTCCTAGTGATAGTGTATTCCATTACTCCATACCAGAAACAAAACTTGCATCTGGAATCTATGGTGATAGAGGAACTTTAAGTAAAAGAGCATTCGTAGTGAATTTTAACCCTCCAAGTAAAGCTGGTTGGTATAAACTGCGTTTCGTTTCTAAAACGAATAGAATATTAGGTGTTCGTTCAGACCAAAAAGTAGAAAACTTAGACAAAGAAGCTACTGTTAATATTGGTACTGTACAACTAAAAGTAACAGACCTAATAAAAGTAGAAAAAGAATTACAACGTAAACTAGAAAAATATGAAGTTCCTAGCGCTGATGTTCTAACATCTAGTGGTGGTTTCAGAGCTTTTGACGATGCTATAGATAAATCTAAAACTTTGGCATCTAAAGAAGAAGATGCTGGTGATTTGATTGGAAATATCAGACTATATGGTTATATAGTAAAACTATTAACTCCTGGTCAATCGCAAAACTTTAAACAGAATAAAGGTGACATCGAGTTTAATATTCGTGTTATGCTTCCTAAACCTAAGATGGCTGATCCAGTTATCCAAGTTGCTGAAAATTTCTATAGATTTAATGAAGGTAAAATTAACTTTAGAATGAGTGTTTCTCCTTATCAAGGTGATGCGAATATTGTAAGGGGTACAGTTCATGATGCTGTTTCTGGTACTTCAAGTCAACCTGTTGCGAATATTACTTTCAGAAAAGCAGGTGAAGCTTCATTGTCTACTGGTGGTAGTGCAGACTTCATAGCTACTGTAGATAAGGAATTATCAGCTGGTACTAACGGCGGTCCTAGAACTTACAAGATTAAATTAACTCACCAATTGCAAGGTAAGAGTGATTTAAAAGAACCAACTTTGGTAGTATTCCCAACAAAAGTTGAAGACAAAATTAGAACTTTACAAGCTAAGTTGAGTGCTTTATCAGTATATGGTGAACAGTTGTTCTTCAACTATGAGCCACCATCTGGTAATAAAATCGCTCCTGAGCAATTCGGTTACTATTTCAAAACTGATGCTGATCCGCAAGACAGAGGTTTAGTAAATGGTCTTTCGGCTGAAAGAGCAGACAACTTATACTTCTCAGCAGATATGAAAAAGGCATCATTAAGAATTGTATGGACAGATCCAATTTCGAAAGAAGAAATTGATATCTTCCCTAAATACGAATTCAAGATTTCTCAATCTGAACCAGGTATATCATTACTTAATCAGCAAGTTAGTGCTTCTGTTGATGGTGATATGGTAAGAGTCAGAGTGTCAGGTATAAATGTAACTGCTCCTAAGATTGGTAAAGAAGGTAGTACACAAGAAGCAGAGTTATCTTTAACGTTAGATGCTCCACAAGTAAGAGTACCGGGATTCTCTGTTGTTGGGAAACCATCAATTGTACTTAAAGGTGGTCAAGCACAAATCGACTTTACTCTAAGAGGTGAAGCGGACGATGATGGTAATATACGTGGAACAGTAGTAATTAGAGGATCTGCAGTAGCAATTAATCCAATAAATGGTGTTCAGTCTAACCCTAGACCGATAAACATCAATGTACCGATTAAATCTAAAGCAGAGAAAAACGATAACTTCTATTATGATGAATAAAAATAATTAATTCAAAGGTTAAAATTATGAACAGTTTTAAAATAAAAGTATATGCACTTTTCGTCGCTATCTTTGTACTTTCTTCCTTAGGGCTAGAAGCACAGCGAATAGATGATGTTAGTTCTATACTTTCAAGATTTAAAAACTATAGATTTGGGGCTGTTAACGTTTATAAAATAACGACACCAGATGAGATTAAAGAGATTGTAGAATCTAAGCGTAAGAAAAAAGCTTCTGCTGGTGCAGCTGATGAGAAGTGTTTAGAAGAAGTTGACCCTAACATCAAAGACCTAGTTAAGAATGAAATTCTTAATGGTAATTCTCAATCAGGTATAGCTCGTGAAATAATCATGAAAGGTTATCCACCTTTACCAGAAGATGAGTTGACTTGTGTTTATAATGCTCTTTATCAAGTATTAATGGGACAATCTGAGGCACTTTCTCCGAAAGCGTACTTGGTAACTTCACGCCCTGAAAAAGGTGGTATTCCTGATAGAATCATTGGTATGATCTATATGGAACTAGAGTTTGATCAAGCTACACAAGAAGTAAGAGAAGATTTGGAATTCGTTTCTACTGAGAATGTTTACTCTTATGATAGATTAAAAGAAACTGAAATTGACCCTGCTAAATATGGATATGCTAATCTGTATGATTTGACTTATGCATATCTTATACAAGGTAACT
>JAUHXN010000353.1 GCA_030426865.1 bacterium
ATAATAATTAAGCGAGTTTTGGTATAAAAATAGACTACAAATATAAAAACTAATGTGCAAATAATCGTAATAATATGTAAGTCTCGTATAATTCATTATTTTTGTATTCAAAATATAAATAAAAAATTGGAGTAAAAGTGAAAAAAATATTAATACTAATGTCTGTACTTATGTTACCGATGTTTTTAACAGCTCAAGACGATGAAATAGACAACCTACCTTTCGATAACGAACCACTTAGTGATGAGACAAGAACTTATTTTGTCGTTACAGGCGGTCTTACTTATGATTGGCTTATGATAAATGAAGACAATTTGAATGAATTTTGTGATTGTGATGAAATAGGGCTTTCTGGTCCAATTCAGCTAATAGGAGGTCAAGGAAATGTTGGGATACCTTGGGTTCAAAATTTACGAATTGGAGTCTTTGGCTATGGGGGTAGTATAGAATCTAATCAAGTAGATCGTCCTATGTTTAATTCTCAAGATTCTGTTGTTTATGGCAGTCTTCAAAATAATCTTACGATTAGTATGTTTGGTTTTAGCTTTCACTATGGGTATGTTCCTTTCGAACACTTTGCTATTCTTGGTGGAATTAATGCAGGTTGGGGAGATATTACACATGAATTATTTGCTTCTTCTACGACAATCGATGATGTTAAACAAATAAGTGCTTTTGGTACAGATAAATTAGAAAAAAATTACTTTTTTGCTATGCCGAATATTCAGCTTGAATATGCTGTTAAAAGTTATATTATACTTAGGGCAGAAGCAAGTTATAACTTGACATTTGCACAAGATGAGAAATGGACACATAATACAATCGGAACTTCGACAGTAAATCCAGACTTCAACTTAGATGGTTTAAAAGTTGGGTTTGGTGTAATGATCGGTTTAGCTAATTTCTAATAGTAAAACAAAAGATAGAAATGATAAGAATTTTAACAATAATCTCAATATTAATATTGCCTTTTATATTATTTGCTCAAGATGATCAACTTGAAGTAGAGTTCGATGATAGTCCTATAGCTGAGGATTCACGCGAGTATTTTGTTCTTGCAGGTGGTATTACTTTTGATTGGTTAATGATTACAGAAGATCATCTGAATTCATTTCATTCTTATCCTGAGGGTTTAGATTTATCAGGACCTATCCAATTAGTTGGTGGGCAGGGAGTAACTGGAATTCCTTGGGTTGAAAACCTTAGATTAGGTGTGTTAGGATATGGTGGAAGTATAGAGTCTGAAATTATTGAAGAAGAATCACGGACCCAAAATAGCTTTACAGCAAGTATGTTCGGATTTAGTGTGCATTACAGTTACGTACCATTTGAGAATTTCGCAATTCTTGGTGGAGTTAATTCTGGCTGGGGTGATATTACTTTTGAAAACTATTTTTCGGTCAGAGTGACAGTTGAAGAGATAAATCCTCCAATTACTGGATTGATTCAAAGACTTGAAAAGAATTACTTTTTTGTAATGCCTAATGTCCAATTAGAGTATGCTTTTGCGAACTTTATTATTATCCGTGCAGATGCAAGTTATAATATGATCGTCGGGCAAGATAATAACTGGACATATAGCAGGTTAGGTACATCTAATATTAATCCTGACTTGGATATATCGGGTTTGAAAATAGGTTTTGGTGTTATGATTGGACTTGTAAACTTTTAAACTAGGGGTGTTTGAATTGATGAAAAAACTTTTAATAATAATTTTATTATTCTTTTCTGTATCAGCAAATGCGCAAGTTGATGAAGTAGACCCGCTGCCTTTCCCTGATGTACCAATTAAGAAAGCCCGTTTTCAATATATGGTTTTTGCGGGTGGGATTTCAATCGATTGGCTTATGCTTAATGAAAAAAATCTAAATTCGTTCTTTAATAATCAAGCAGAATCAGACTATAGCTTTCCCTCTACAATGCAATTAACGGGAGGTCATTTTGTATTAGGTGCACCAATTAGTGCTTCTGGAAGTGTTGTTAACTTTGGTGTGCTAAGCTATGACGGAAGTGTAAAGTCAAACATATCTACATTCAAAGGTACAAACATAGATGGAAGTCCAACTGGAATTGATTTGGAAGCTCAAAGTAGTTTATCAGCAAGTATGTTCGGGTTTAGTCTTCACTATGGTTTTATTCCTTTCAAACATTTTGCTGTACTAGGTGGTATAAATACCGGTTGGGGAGATATGACCTTTGAGATTTACAATGCCTTTGATAGCGATGAATTTCAAACAGAATATGGGATGGATAGGTACGAAAAGGATTACTTTTTTGTTATGCCTAGCATCCAATTGGAATATACACTAGCTTTAGCAATATTATTAAGAGCAGATGTTAGTTATAATCTAACATTCGGCCAAGATGCAGATTGGAAATACAACTATTTGGGAACAAATTCCATAAATCCCGACTTCAATTTATCTGGTTTTAAATTTGGATTAGGGATAATGATAGGATTAGTTGAATTTTAAATTTGGTATTAAAAAAAAATTCTTATATTTGTAACTCTATTATTCACAGGATTGAAATAATAGCAATTAGGGCCCATAGCTCAGTTGGTTAGAGCAACGGACTCATAATCCGTTGGCCGGGGGTTCAAGTCCCTCTGGGCCCACAAGTT
>JAUHXN010000046.1 GCA_030426865.1 bacterium
ATCGCATTACAAATGATGTTGTAGCTGGAATATTAGATTTTAATGATACAATTCATATTGTAACAAGGAATGGTAATTTAGAAAGAGTAAGGAGGGACCCAAAGGTGTACGATGGAAAAAGAATTGATACTTACGATTTGAATATAGGGCTAGTAAATCAAATTAATAACCCGTATGGTAGAGTTATTTATATAGCTTCAAACAACTCTCGAATATATAAGATGAGTATATACGAGCCAGTGTCATCAATACAAGTAGAGACAAACAATTTGATAAAGCAGTATAATGATGCGCTTTGGATAGATGATGAGGTCGAACTCTTAGGAATCTATAATTATATTGGGCAGAAGCAGAACATTAATCGAAGTTCAAATAACTATCTTGAGTTCAAACAAGGTATTTACTACTTATCATATAAGTACAAAAATGAAATCTACAACCATAAAATAATGGTAAACTAAATGAAGGCTAAACTTATTTTTATATTTATTTTATTCCCACTTATTGTTCAAGCAGCGAGTGTATTAGACTCAATTGTGATAGAAGATATCAGCACAGTATGGACTAATGAAGATGGATATTCTATTTGTAACGTTAAAATGGCAGTGGGTGGTACTCTACGCGAATACGATAATCAGTATTTTTATAAAAACGTTCATACAGGGTATTATATAAATAAGTTAGACGGTAGTATATATAAAAAAATAAGTATGAACTATGTAAAAGGCGATAAATATAATTGGGATAATAAAGGAAGTTGGGATATTGCTTCAGATGATATTGACAAAATTATAATGGTTGATTTTAGTTTTGATAGTTATTTACATTTTAAAATGACTTCATTAAAAGATGGAATAGTTGATTCTGTATATAGCTATACAAGTGCCTATGACCAAAATTTATACAACAAACCTTCTCCTATGTTTGGAGTATACAGTATAAATAAAGACCAGTACTTATTGTATTTTGACTATTTCATGAATGAAGGGCCGAGTCTTTCTCCGAGAATCGGGTCAGTGTTTGTAGATATTGAGTCAAATTATGTCTTCAAAAGTCCTCATGGGATATTGTTACAAAATTTGAATGTTAATAGACCAAACAATATCTTTTTGACGACTAATCCAAATGTCTACGAGGGATCTTATGAGTATAGGGATGGAGCGGATTCACATGATTTTTTTGAACTCAAAAATGATACTTTTCAGCTAATTGCTAAATACACAGCACCAGAAAACATGAAAAGTTGGTTCAAGGAAATACTCAACGACTCTCTATCAACTATCATTATTAGAGATTCGATTATGGTCTTTAACTTCCGTAATAAAACCGTTCCGAAATCCTACTTCCTCGATGCTGAAGATAAAGTAATAGCGAAATATCACTTCGAGGATAAGAATATTATTGCTCTGATAATCAAGCAAGCTGATGGCGATAAGAGAGTATTCGCATTCCACTATCCATCGTATAAAATTTTGCTAGACGAGATTGACAATGCACCTTATCTGGGTGAAATGTTGGGTGAGCTGAATGACGGCAATTTATTGACAATAGGTGATGACAGTTATATATACAAGCACAAATGGAAGTATGATTTCAACACAGTAGTAGCCGAGTTCGATTACAAATTGGTAGATGACAACAAAATCGAATTCGGGGATTTATCCGAAGGGCCAATCAAAAGTTGGAAATGGGATTTCGGTGATGGTACTACTTCAAATGAAAGAAATCCAGTTCACCAATTTGCTAGTAGCGGTAAGTATTTCGTAATATTAACGGTTACTAATGAGTTTGGGAAAGTGCATCAAACTTCAAAAGAAGTAGTGGCGAAAGGAGTCCTTAAATCAAATTTTGAATATACTGTAAGCCAAGATGGAGATGATAGTATAGTAGAGTGCATTAACCTTTCACCAGATATAGCAGTCCGTTATATATGGAATTTCGGAGATGGCACTTACTCAAATGAGAAAAACCCTATTCACAGATATAACTTCCCTGGTAAATACTACATCTCCCTCACCGCATTCGATAGCGAAGGAAATTATAAAATTTATCTTAAAGACGAGGTTATAGAAGTTCCGTAGTTGAACTTATCTCAACCAACCTTTTTTGATACAATTGCTAGAGTACCAAACTAGAAAAAACCCAACTGCTACTATCATAACAGGCATTATCAATCCACTTGGACCATATACTTCTGCTGTATTAGCAATGAAGATAACATAAGTCATCTGAGGTATAATACCGATAAGTGAAACTATGAACATAGACCGAGCCCACTTCTTCTTAAGTAATAAGCCGATGCAACCGAGTGTACCATCGAACACTGCAATAGCAAATGCAAAAAACACCCAAGCTGGATAGTTGCTATATAGCTCTTGCTCAGCGACTGACAATGTCTGAATCATTTCTTCTTTCATTAAAGTATGGCTTAAAAATGAGCCTATTCCCATTAGATTCCACAAAAGAAAGATTATAGCCGCAATCCAATACCACGTAGGTACTTTTATTGATTGGTTATCCATATCCCACACTCCAAATATTGATAATTTGTAATTAACAGTTGGTCTAATATAATACATTGTGAAGACTTACAATGTAAAGTTTATTGCTTTTTAGACACTTATTAGAATTTATCAATGATTCGGATATATCTCAATCTTATCCGTATTTTATATGAATAATTTTAATTTTGTATTAAATTCCTAAATTACCAATTCTTAATCTACCTCTAATTATTCCTTTCTTGACTAGAGTAATAAGAATATGCAGGACGATAGAAAAACAAAGGAATAATAATTCAATTAGGTGAGATATTAAAGGATATTCAGTGGATTCAACAAAAATATCATTCGAATAATAATATTTTTGTCTCTTTCTGAGACCATTTTCATCAAATAGAAATTCATATACCCCTGAGAACTTTGCTTCTTTTAGCACACCACTTTTAATAGTTACTATATAGAATTCTTTACCGCTATTAATTTCAAAATTAACTATCTGTATATCAAATTGATTTCCACTTTTCTCAAACTTTTTGTTAGGCTTATCTAGGAACCCACTATTGTATACTGAGCTTTGAATTTCATCTATTTTTTCACTAGGTATTTTGGAAGTGGCCTCATTATAATGCGCAGTATAATTACTATTTTCGCCTAATGGAGATTCTTGAAAAGCATAAAAAACTCTCTCATTATGTCTCATTTTGGGTGACTCTTTCAACAAGATCATGTGTTTAGTTGACAAAGGTTTCTGACACACAAAATTAGAGTCGTCCCAATGCTTTCTTAAAATAACTGCATTTAATAGTCTGTCAGCGTTTTTCAACTCTTCAAATACAATAGGTCTCTTGAAATAATACCCTACTTCTTGTTTATTGAAAGTAGCACCCCAATAGTTTATCGCTATAAAGAAAATTAAAAATATCTTACCTATCTGTGAAATTAGTCTCCATTTCAAGAATAATGAAGTAAGAATTGAAAGAAGTATAGGTAGTATATATGCTACTAGATACCAATTAAAATCATTTGTACAGTCATCATAGATATTACCAATATAAAAATATGTAATTATAATTTGAAGTATTACAAATCTAAATATTGGAAAGAGAACGAGACTGCTAAAGAATAAATCCCAGTTAATTTTCTTGTTTATATTTATCATTTTTAAAATTATAAGTCGAGTTGGTAACTTAACTAAATCACGCATAAAAATAATAATAGTTTCATCAATTATTTAACTAAGCAATACCTTCCTATTACTTAGTTACAATCTACTGTGGATTGGAGAAAATCTGACTAAAGTCACTTCATTGGGGAGTATACTACCCGTTGGCTAAAGCCAACGGCAATAGTACTTTTCGCTTATACTCTTCACTACATTTCATTCCGTTCAGAGTGATATAATTTATTACACTTGTTGTCTTTGTATTAAAAAATGAATCTTAGAAATATTAAAGGAAATATTTCTATTCCTGGATTCTTCATTTCGGCTTCTCTCAATACAGGCACTACGTTCAGGATAGACGCCTTTCTGAAAACCTATAAAATCATAGCTTCTTTTGCTCGTCTTCAGAGCTAAATATTGTTCTTACAATAAATTATTTTAGTTTTGTAAGTTCTTACCCGATGCAAGTGCGAATAATATAACGCTATACTTGCTGAAGGTTCATTATTATACATAAAATACATAAGGTTGCAGATGAAAATATCTGAAAATGGCGATACTATCAAAGTACATTACACAGGAAAATTAAAAAGTGGCGATATCTTCGATTCTTCGGAAGGAAGAGAGCCATTGGAATTTCAATTAGGTTCGGGAATGGTAATTGAAGGATTCAATGACGGACTACTTGGTATGAAAGAAGGCGAATCGAAGTCTATCGAAATACCAGTCGACAAAGCTTACGGCCCTAAAAATCCTGACTACATAGTTGAAATAGCAAAAGATAAACTAGACAATAGCGATGAGTTCCAAGTTGGTATGCAAGTATCTTTCTCTAACCAAGAGCAAGGCGGACAACCAATACCAGTAGAAGTTGTAGCTGTTGCAGAAGATACTGTTACTTTTGATGCTAACCCACCACTTGCTGGTGAAGATTTGATTTTTGAAGTTGAAATGATTGGCATCTTAAAGGCATAATATAAATGAAAAAAATAGTTTTATTAATAGCTATTTTCACTCTAATGATGGCTTGTCAAGAAAAGAAGAGTTTTGATGATCTCCAAACTTATTCTAAGGAAGGCAAGCCACATTTTATAGTGATGAACTCGGCTGGTTCAGTAGAGAAATTCCAATACGATAATGAATCTAACGGATTCAAAGTCAAAACTACTGATGGTGTTTATGAAAGTATCAGTTTCTTACCTTTCCCAGCAAATTTTGGATTCTTTCCCTCTACTCACTCTGAGGGTGAAGACAAAGGCGAATTGCTCTATGGTTTTCTTATAGCGTCCGAATTATCTATGCAAACGATGATAGATGTTAAACCGCTAGGTGTTGTTTCTGTTATGAAACAAGGTCAACAAGTCCAATTTGTAGTTTCAATTCCAGATGATAAATTACTTCGTATAGACATGGAAGATACCAACGAGCTTCATAAAGATATGGAGACCATATTAGAATTGTGGTTGAGTAATGCGTTCGAAGTAGATAGCATAATCAGTTGGCACGACGCGAATTACGCTAATGAGCTAATCAAAACTCGGTCTAATCGATAATGACTAAAATAGAAATAAAGTACTTATTCAAGTATTTGGCTATAATGATAGTACCAGCAAGTATTATTTTTTACTTAGTCGAGATTCTATTCAACTTTCTATTCAATGAGTCTAACTCATCTAGTATGCGTGAGCTCATCACTAAAACTGCTACGCTTATTATCATTATAAGTATGGTAAGACTTTTTCGTAAGGAAAACGAGAAGTACTATAGTCAAGAGCATCTGGTATCAGGTATATACCTGACTTTCAACTCTGTCGTGTTTATGTTTCTAATTTTCTGTACTTATTATGGGATAGATATAGCTTTCAATCTGATTGAAGGAAAGCCATTGCTAATGTTTGACAACTTAGGAAGTCTAGGATTAAATTTTGTGCTTGTTTCTATATTTACCGTTATCAATCTAACTAAGAATATAAAACTACTAAAATAATTATTCGTTGCTCATATACCAGCTAATCAAATCAACGAATTGCTCTCTTTGGTCTATAAAAACACTATGCGAAGCATTTTCAATTTTTGAAAAATTATCTTCCCCCATTAAGTTTTTGAATTTCTCGAATTGAGCTTCATCAAACAAACCATCTTCTGCTCCATAAATACCGTATATTTTCCCTTTACTAGCTAAATTCTCTATCATCGGAGTCATATTCATCAGTGTATATTTCTCATTAGTATAAAAACCCATAACAGGTTCACGAGTCATATCTGACATATACTTAGCTTCGGGTAACTTTGATAATTCTTGGTAAAGCTTCTGTGATTCGGGGCTTTGGTTCTTAGGTGAGTAAAGTCCACATTGCATAGCATTCATAAAGCAATAAGAGCTGTATTCTAGGGAAGTTGTGTCCATTTTCTCTAGCATAAGTATATACTGCAAGTTCGGAGATTTCTCCGCCGTATATTTCTCCTTACATCTTTTGATTATCACTTTGAAAGACTCTTGATAAGAGAGCGGTGAATCAACCATTATAAATTTTTCAACTTTGTTGGGATATTTCATAGCATAGTGCAACCCAAGAGTGCCTCCCCAACTATGTCCCATAATACTAGTTTTCTGTACACCGTGCTTTTTCATGACATTATTAATATCATTGAAGGCTTCATCGAGAGTGTATTTAGAATCATTAATTTCCTTACTCCTTCCACCACCACGTTGGTCATACACGATAACATAAAATCCCTTTTCAGCTAACAATTGAGCTGTAGATAACTCAAAAGAAACTGAGTTGTAACCCGGTCCACCGTGCATAAACAGTAGTGCTGGATTAGTCTTTTCACCATAAGCTTTTGAGTATATTTCTTGAGCATTCGCTTGAGTTGAGAAAAGTGTATATAGAATTGCAGCTATTATTAACAAAGATTTTTTCATTTATTGTCTGTTTTTTGGTAATTATTGGGATTCAATATAAAAAAATTAATGGAAAATCATTTTTGATATTATAAATCATTTATATCTAATACGTATTTTTTTACATTTTGATAGAATGACCACTCCCCAGGAATTGTTGGATATTCCTCCACAAAGCTAAAGCCGAGCTTTATACATAATTTCTCAGGTGCAGGATTGAGTGCATAGAAAACTCCATAGATTTTCTCTAGATTATATTTCTCGAAGAAGATTGGTAGTGACATTCTCATAAGTCTCTCCCCCATTCCTTTGGCTATGTGTTTCTTGTCCCATATATGCGAATGTATATTAGCATATTCGCCAACTACTATTGGGGTTATATTACAATGCCCTATGGCAATTCCGTCCACTTCCCAAATCAGAATATAAGTATTTCTATCGTTTAGTGGTAGTGATATCTGTTGCTCTATAAATTCTATAATTTCGTTTGTTGGCGGTATCTTGTCTAGGTCAATCCCCAATTTAAAAGCATCATCAAAACTGAGATTCGACCAATAGTTGGTTAATGCAACTACGTCTTCTTGTGTCGCTTCCCTCACATTATACAATTCTTCTTGTTTTATTTTAGACATTAATTATGTAATTTTAATTCTATTAATCATAGAAATCAAGATATGAAATATATACTATTCGGCATAATTCTATTATTCACTTTCGGCTGTGATGATTATCCAAGCTCTGGGCCGGTCAATCCTACGTTTGACCCACCAGTTGTTAATGAAATGCTGATAATGTTGGAGAATGCTCAAGCCGCAGGAATATTGAAGTTCGGTCCTGTTTTGGTTCCGATAATTGAAGACGAACCTGATAATACAATGTTTGTGTACCCTTCAATAGCAACAGATCACATATCGATTGCATTTTCAACCAAAAAAACTGTAAGTATTGTAATATACTTAGTACGTGCTAATGTTAGCTCTAATCTTAGTAATAATTTATTTATAGGGAGCAATATCGGGAAAAGCAATTCTGAATTTACTTATGATTTGAATTTTTCGACTTATGCAAGTGAAAACAACAGTTATGCTATAGATTTGCGCGGCTTATCCGATGGTGTATATGTTGCTTATATTAGAGATAACTATAGTGGTCTAATATTAGGAGAAACAGCTTTATTTAAAACAAATGAAGCAAATAAACAAAGAATTTATAAGAATTTGAATATTGGGAATTATAGATGAGAAAGTCTAATTACATTCTCATATTTATCGTCTTATTAATCACTTTTGGGTGCTCCGATAGCTCTGACATAAACTACCCTATTAATCCAAGTTTTGACCCTCCAATAGTGAACGAATTAAAGATTTACTTAGAAAACGGTGATTCTGCTGGTACGCTTAGGTTTGGCCCCGTGTTAGTACCACCTATAGACACAACAGTTGTGTTTGATTTTAACTGGGAACTAAATTCAACTGTTATCGCATACCCTAGTATTTCTAGTAATCGTATAAACTTTAAATATGCAATTGAAGATGATTACTTATTGTCTATATTTATAGTAAGGGCTAATATACCTGATTACTTGGGTAATCAGCTATATCTCGGGAGTAATATTGGCATTACGAGTGATGTTTTTACAATCTACGAAAAAAGATATGTAGGTATTGGTTCTCATACATTCTCAATGGATCTTAGTAGCTTTAATGATGGTGTTTACGTGATATATTTACGAAATAGCACTGATGGGAAAATAATTGGTGAAGCAGCTTTCTTCAAAACAAACGAAGCGAATAAACAAAAAATTTATAAGAATTTAAACTTAGGAGTATCTAAATGAAAAAAATAATATTTCTTTCATTGCTTATACCTTTTCTGCTAGTAGCAGAAGAGAAAGTAGAAAAGCCATCAATGGGTTTTACAGTTGCAGTACAGCAGTCAACTTTCGATTTACAAATACCGATTTGGCTTTCCGATAGCTTTATATTAGCACCCGCTTTTGGTACTAGATACCAGGACAACTTAGGAACAGAAATAGATTTTGGATTGGGAGCTAAACTATATACTAATGATAAATCGGCAAGACCTTACTTAGGTTTAAAAGGTGGGTTTATATATACAACATTAGACGCCGCTACTTCTAGTATGATGGATATAATAGTAGGTCCAAGTTATGGGGTGGAGTATTTTTTCAATCCTAATATAAGTTTAGGAATAGAAGGGCAGTTGAACTTCATCTTTTTTGATGAAAATTCATTGCGATTCAGTAACCCTAATGGACTGAATATTAATACAGCAGCGGTACTATTTGCTTCAATTTATTTCTAATAATTATGAGAACCATAAAACTTATTTTCTTTATACCCCTAATAGCTTTGGCTATATCGTGCAGCGACGATAAAGTTGTTGACTCTAACACTCCTCTATCTCAATACGCAGGTGTGAATGAATACGATGAAAATGGTAGTAAAACCAAAGAGGTAGATAATGATTGGCAACCCGAATGTTATAAAATACCAAGTTTTGGCGAAAATCATTTTTGTATTTATGCAGTTTATCCTCTGCCAGCTACTGATACTCTTACTCTTTGGGTTGCATCGGCAATAGAAGGAAACTACAAGATATGGTTAGCACTGAATGACACAACGGTATCGCTTAATTTGATTGATGAGCTTAAGCCGTTTGGAGATTTTAAGTTGAAAATACCATTCCAAAGCCAGACATTACGTAGAAATCTAGTATATAGACTATTCATAGAATCAACAGACCCGAAGACAAATCAAACACAAATTAGGTTTGGTGATATAATCTGGAATTAGATTTAGTTTTAAGATAATTTTGTCTTATTTTTGTAATTCTTAATTAGATTAAAACGAAAATATTAAAATGAAATACTGGAAAAAACTTACCTCAAAACAGATAAAAGAAACTGTTTTCGCAGCTTTAGATAAAAATGTAGATTTTGAAAATGACCTAAGTATAGGCATACCAGCTTCACATTTGGATAGTAAAGTTTTCTTTAGCCAAGCCCCGTTTCTAGAAGATGCTCCATTTATGAACACTTTGGTTCAAAATCCGAACCACATCGGCTGTCATACTTTGGGCGAATCCGAAGAGTTCTTCGTAGGTACTCACGATATAGAGCGAGAAGCAATTAAGATTTTAGCTGAAGATTTATTAGGGGGTGGAGAAGACGAACAAGACGGCTACATAGCATCGGGGGGAACGGAAGCCAATATACAGGCCTGCTGGATATATCGCAATTATTATATACAAGAAAAGAATGCTAAGCATTCTGAAATTGCCTTACTTTGTTCGGAAGATACTCATTACTCTATACCCAAAGCATCTAATCTGCTTAACATCAGTAAGTATTCTGTTCCAGTCATTGAATACACTCGAGAAATAACTCCTGATGCCGTTGCTAAGAGTGTAGAACAAGCAAAAAGTGAAGGGAAAAAATACTTCATAGTAGTAGCTAATATGGCTACTACTATGTTTGGCTCAGTTGATAATCCGCAAATCTATATCGATGCTCTTAAAGCAGCAGGTGTGGAGTACAAACTCCACATAGATGGTGCTTATGGTGGTTTCATCTATCCCGTTACTTCTAACGACAAAGCACTTTCATTTGCAAACCCAGAAGTAAGCTCAATCACAATAGACGCTCACAAGATGCTCCAAGCACCTTATGGTACTGGTGTATTCCTATCTAGAAAAGGACTAATCGAATATGTGTTAACCAAAGAAGCACAGTATGTTTCGGGCATGGATTTGACTCTAATTGGATCACGTTCTGGAGCTAATGCTATAGCAGTTTGGATGATTCTTATGGCTTATGGGCCGTATGGTTGGCTCGAAAAAATGCAAACACTTATATACAGAACGGATAGACTCTGCGCTGAATTAGACAAAAAAAATATAAAGTACTTCCGAGAAAAGGACATGAATATAGTTACTATTTTCTCAGACCAAATAACTAAAGAGTTAGCTCACAAATACGGATTAGTACCAGAAACTCATGATGGTAATAACAAATGGTGGAAGATAGTTATTATGGATCACGTAGATCTTAATATACTAATGCAATTTACAAGTGAAATATAGTTATTCTTCTGCTTGTAACTCTTCAACTATTTTAGGAGGTAATAATAAATTAAGAAGCATTAAGTTATCTTTTTCTATATCGATGAATTTCCAATCTGTCATACCGTTATAAGATTTGGCATAACTATCTTTTATAGAAAGTATATCAAAAGAACTATTGTTAGCGTCATAACTTACATTTTCTTTACCAAAAGTACTTTCCAAACCAGCTAGAGTTAGGTTATTCCTTAACTCTATATCTTGTTGAGTGATCGTAGTATCATTACTATCATCAAACTTCATATACATTTTATGCGAGTAATTTAACTTACAAAAATAAACACTATCTATATGTCTTACTTCCCCAATCTTGATAATATTGGGCTTATTAAGACTAATCTCAATTTCTGGATTGTTAAAAGTCTCTTCCATTGTCGAAATCATCTGCTCCTTTGATACAAAATCAAATAGTTCAGGATAAAGATATTCAACAGACTCTGTAAATTCTTGGTCAATTAGATGATTAATGTATTTTAAAAATTCATTCTCTATGTTCTTCTCAGCTGTTTGTGAGAATAAATTCAATGTAGAAACTACTAATATTATAAGTATAAGTAATATATTTTTTTTCATATCTTTATCAAAGTTAGTTGTTTTATTATTTCGAAATTAACTATTTAAATTATATTTTCTTAGCTTCGTCCCAAAGTTCATCCATTTCAGCTAAAGACATATCATTCATTGACTTTCCTAGTTCTGCAGCTCTTTTTTCAATATACTGGAATCTGAAAATAAACTTATTGTTAGTAAAGTGTAGTGCTTCTTCTGCCACAATCTTTTCGTGTCTAGCTGCATTAACCAGTGAGAATATAACATCACCGAACTCTTCTGTCATTCTTTCTTTGTCACCAGCATCTACCATCTCTTTAAGTTCATCAATCTCTTCGAAAACTTTATTCCATACATCACTTTTATCATCCCAATCGAATCCGACTTTCGCTGCTTTGTGTTGCATTCGCTCGGCTTTTAGTAGTGCAGGTAACCCTTTGGGAATTCCATCTAATGCAGACTTTTTACCCTCACTCTTTTTTAACAACTCCCAATTCCTAACTACATCATCTTCAGAATTGACTTTGGTATCACTGAAAACATGTGGATGTCTATGCACCATTTTCTCGTGAACAGCATTAATAACATCAGTAATTCCAAAAGCCCCTCTTTGTTCAGCAATTACGCTATGGAGTAAAACATGTAATAATACGTCACCCAACTCTTTTGTTAATTCCTTATCATCATTGTTTTCTATAGCATCCATTATCTCATAGGATTCTTCGATAGTCAAATGAGCTATTGATTTATTAGTTTGCTTTTTATCCCAGGGACATTCTTTACGGAGTATTCGCACTAATTCCATAAATGCTTCGAAAACATCTTTCTCTAATTTGGGATTAATTGGGGTTGGAGGAGTGATATTTTTCATTTTTTTATAAGATTCTTTTTGAATTTTCGATTTCCAAAGATAAGGTACATAGAATTGAAAAAAAATTTTATTAACTTATAAATCTTAAAATGAACAAAATAAATACTTTTTTAGAAGGTAAATAATGAGCGCAAAAAAACCTTATGCTTTAATACTAGGTGCTTCAAGTGGATTTGGTAAAGCAACTGCAAGAAAATTAGCAGAAAATGGGTACAATATCTATGGTGTACACATGGATTTGGGTCAAAATAGAGTAAAAGCTGAAGAATTCAGAGATGAATTATTGGCACTTGGGGTTGACGTACATTTTTTCAATACTAATGCTGCTGATGATAAGAACAGAGCCGCTGTAGTAGAGGCAATTAAAGCAAACGCTGAGATAGTGGAAGGGCACGAACTAAAATTATTAGTTCACTCCCTTGCTTTTGGTACACTTAAGTATTTGGTATCAGAGTTTGAAGAATCTCAGTTAACAAAAAAACAATTAGAAATGACTATGGATGTCATGGCAAATAGTTTGGTTTATTGGACACAAGATGTATTTGGTGCGAAACTATTTAGTCATAACTCAAGAATCCTTGCTTTTACAAGTGTAGGTTCTAAGAAAGCCATGCTTAACTACGGAGCAGTATCGGCTGCAAAAGCTGCACTAGAAGCTTATATCAGACAATTAGCTATCGAGTTAGCTCCTCACGGAATATCATCAAACAGCATTTTCGCTGGGGTAACTAATACTCCTGCTGCTTCTAAAATACCGGGTTTCCCTAGTATGATAGATCTAGCTAAAGAGCAAAATCCTTTCGAAAGAGTTACTACTGAAGAAGATGTTGCTGCTCTTGTATTAGCTCTTTGTAACCCAGACCTTTTATTCTTGAACGGTGAAACTATCCGTATTGATGGTGGCCATGCGGTTTTCGAATATTTCAAATGGGACGAGCAAGCTGAAGGAAGACCTAAGCCACAGCACGGTAAACTATAAACTTCACATAAATAGAAAGTAAACCAAAGCCGAAATTAATAAAATAGTTTCGGCT